>DASRQK010000112.1:0-7505 GCA_035645875.1 Sphingobacteriaceae bacterium
AGGAATTTCTACATTAAACCATTTATTAGTGGCCCATTCATCTTGTATATAGGGTAGAAAATCAAGTTGCTGGGTGCATGTATCCCCCTGCATTAACGCGAGTTTTGGAAATGACGCGCTTCGGGCTCCTTCCTGTACATATAATCGCATAGACAAAACTTCATCCGCTGATTGTAGTGTATAAGGTGTTCGTTGGGGAAAATTTATCGCTACCTCCCAATGACCATTTGCAGATGAAGCATATTTAAGGGACAGTGCATTACTGGGTGTGAACCAGACTGAATCGGAAAGTGGAATTCGACCTTTTACATTTTCCACCCAACTCATCCCACTATAGGAAACCACACTATATCCATAATTTCCATTCATCACACTATGTCCAAAAAGGACATTGGGATAATCATTAGTGGAGGCGGAAGTGTTCATGAAGGCGAACAGGAAGGAAATCACAAAACCTAATTTACGCATACTCAATCGCAGTTTATCTAATTCTTATTTGTTGCAATATAGCAAAAACCAATAGTATTTCATACCTTAGCCGACGGATTAAAGCATAACGAAAAGCAGTATGAAAACGTTGTTCGATTTTGAAAAGCCGATCGCTGACCTACTCAGCCAGATTGAGAAGGTTCAGCAGGTGGCTGAAAAAACGAAGGTGGATATGAGCGCAACTGTTGCTGAACTCGAGGTCAAACTAGAAGCGACAAAGCGCGAGATCTATGGTCACATGACGGGTTGGCAGAAAGTACAGATGTCACGACACCCGGACCGTCCCCAAACCTTGGACTACATCAATTTGTTATGCACGGATTTTGTGGAATTGCACGGAGATCGTACGGTGCGTGATGATAAGGCTATTGTCGGTGGATTTGCCTTTATTGATGGGCAATCGGTAATGGTGATCGGCCACCAAAAAGGGAAAAACACAAAGGAAAGACAATATAGAAACTTTGGCATGGCCAATCCGGAAGGGTATCGCAAAGCCTTGCGCCTGATGAAATTGGCTGAGAAATTCAATAAACCGATCGTCACATTGATCGATACCATGGGTGCGTATCCAGGTATTGAAGCGGAAGAACGTGGTCAAGGAGAAGCCATTGCACGAAATCTCTTGGAGATGTCCGTTTTGAAAGTGCCTGTAATTTGTATTGTGATTGGGGAAGGGGCTTCCGGTGGAGCACTGGGCATCGGAATCGGTGACCGGGTGTATATGATGGAACATACCTGGTATTCGGTGATTTCACCCGAATCCTGCTCGTCTATTCTGTGGCGTAGCTGGGATTACAAGGAAAAAGCGGCTGAAGTACTCAAGTTGACCGCCGACGACATGCTGCAGAACGGATTAATCGATGGGATTATTCCAGAGCCACTGGGTGGAGCCCATCATGACCCCGAAATTGCTGCTGCCGCTCTGAAAAGTCAAATCCTGTCAGATCTTAAGAAATTGTCCAAGAAATCAACATCAAACCTGGTGAGTGAACGAATTGACAAGTTTAGTCAAATGGGTGTCGTGACTGAAGACTAAGGCTTTACTGCTTCCCAAATCGTCGAGGGTAAAAATGGGGAAGCATTTCCTTTATTAATCAAAATTTCCCGAACTATCGTGGATGAAATATGACTCAAATGGCCCGGGCTCAACAGGAAAACCGTCTCTAAAGCGGGATTCAGAGCCTTGTTGTGTTGGGCTATTGCTCTTTCTGATTCATAATCTTGCAGGTTTCGTATCCCTCTCAAAATGAATTGTGCGCCTTGATCTCTACAAAAGTCGATGGTTAAGCCTCTATAAAAGACGGTTTTTACGCGGGTTTCATCTTGAAAAGTCTTAGAAATCATTTCCAAGCGCTGCTCCAGAGAAAACATGTTCTTTTTCGAGGAATTTACACCGATCGCTACGATCACTTGATCGAATAGATTCAAGCCCCTTTGGACCAAATCAAAATGTGCTTGGGTAAATGGATCGAATGATCCGGGAAACACCGCAATTTTAAGGTCATTCGTCATGGCTATTGAGTTTTAGTTTTGATAAATTGCAAAAGAAGAATATCCATACTTTCGAAGTTCGAGTGGTGCAGGTTGATCCAAGAGTCGTATCGTACTGGGAAACTCCAAAACCAATATGCCGTCTTCAGCGAGCAGCCCCCGCTCCATGATGATTTTGGGGATCTCAACCAGCTTTTCCATATCATATGGCGGATCTGCAAATATAAAATCAAACTGATCATTACATTTTGCTAAAAATGTAAAGGTATCAGCACGCACCACTTGGATTTGATCGAGATTCATTTTCTGAGCGGTTAGCTTCAAAAAATTCGCGCACTTATGGCTCTTATCGACGGCTGTTACGGACTTTGCCCCACGTGAAGCCAGCTCAAGGGCGATGTTTCCTGTGCCAGAAAAAAGATCCAAGGCTTTTAACCCCACGATTTCAATTCTATGTTGTAAAATATTAAACAAGGCCTCTTTCGCCCTATCTGTCGTTGGACGAACAGGCAAGTCTTTGGGTGGTTGAAGTCTAATCCCCTTATGTTTTCCGCCAATGATCCGCATAGAACACTTTATACATATTCTGAATATCAGCAAATTCGATATGTTTCACATATTTAGCAATGCGCACATACCAGGAATCTCCCTCTACCAAATCTCCACTGATACTTACCTTTAAGTTAGAAGCATGTTGATCGGACAAAGCCAATACTCGAATTAAATAATAATTGAATTCATCATCATTGGCGCATTGAAATTCTTTCTGGAACGTAAAATTTCCTTGATTAAATACCGTCATACATACTTGATCAGCTGCTTGATGGATATGAATTAAAGACGATTCCGAATGGACCAATTCTGTGGCGACCCAAGCGAGCACCAGCGGTGCTACAATAAAAGTTTGTGCTTCTGGAAACAATCGAAATACCTCATTTAAACCGTAATGTTTTTCTCGATAAAGCGCCGTCACGGCAGGTTTTTTTAACGTCACTGAAGCTGCAGGCGACACACCATCATCCAATAAATATTTACTAAAGCTATCCTTCAGATTGGATTCATATACTTCTGAAGGAAAGTATTGTACATCTAAGGCAGGCGCTAGAACTTTTACTGATTCCCACGTTTGATTCTGATCTCCATCAGGAGGATATGCCTTCAGAAAACTCGTGAGATCCAAAAAACTTTCCAGATCACCCGCTTCGTTAAATAGGGCAAACAGCGGACCTCCAGCTACAGTCCCGTCAATAATTAAGGTTTGTTGGGCGTATAATTGCATAATGACAAATGTAGCTTTTCCATTCGATATGACAAATGTTTTAGATAACTTTGGGCATGCAGGCCTATGAATTATTACGTAGACACTTTCCTTGGGAGCCCACAGGCCAGCAGAAGGAAGCATTAACCTTATTAATCAAGTTTTTAGAGCACAAACCAAGGTACGATTGTTTCATTCTCCGCGGATATGCAGGGACAGGAAAGACCACCATCATCAGTGCATTGGTCCGTGCCCTACCCCGCTTCGGTTTGCGCAGTGTTTTATTAGCACCCACCGGACGAGCAGCAAAGGTTATGGGACAATATTCGGGGAGAAAAGCCCAAACGATTCATAAAAAAATTTACCGGAAAAAGCACGCTGCTTCCCCAGATATGAATTTTGATCTGGCGCCCAACATGCATGAGGACACCTTATTTATCATTGATGAGGCTTCGATGATCAGTGATGAGCGCACGTCTTTTAATCGAAAAAGTGTATTAGAGGATTTGATTCGTTTCGTAAGGCAAGGGAAGCGTTGTTTATTGTTATTTGTAGGAGATACGGCTCAATTACCTCCCGTAGGCCTTCAGCATAGTCCGGCATTGGAACCAAAAATTCTCGAAGCTCATTTCATGCTTTCCTGTATAGGTTATGAATTGAGGGAAGTCGTTAGACAAGCCCATGATTCGGGTATTTTGGCCAATGCGACTTGGATCCGGCAACAAATCCATATCCCCGATGAAGAAAAGGTTCAGGTGCCTCGCCTGTACACCAAATCCTATCCCGATGTCTTTCGCTTCAATGGAGAACGGTTGATCGATGGATTAAATTATGCCTATACGAAGTTTGGTATGGAAAACACGCTGGTGATTTGTCGTTCGAATAAACATGCTAATTTATACAATCAACACATTCGGCATCAAATTCTTTTCAGAGAAGATGAGCTAAGTGGTGGCGACCATATTATGGTGGTTAAGAATAACTATTATTGGCTCACTCAAGAAAACCCGGAATCCGATAGTTTTATTGCGAATGGTGATATGGCTCAGGTGCGTCGAGTGCGAAATGTGCATGAGCAGCATGGTTTTCGTTTCGCGGACGTTTCCTTGGAGTTTTCGGACATGGAAGAAAGTGAGGCCATCACGTGTAGGGTACTATTAGATACCCTGCACTCCGATAGCCCTAATTTATCCTCCGAGGATCATCGACTGCTTTATGCACGCATTATGGCTGAATATGCCGAGCATACAAAAGATCAAAAAGAGCTTCATGCATTGATCAAAAGCGACCCCTACTACAATGCGCTGCAGATTAAATTCTCTATGGCGATTACCTGCCATAAGGCACAGGGGGGGCAATGGGAGGCCGTATTCGTAGATCAGGGTTACCTGCAAGATGAAAACATGGATAAGGAGTTTTTAAGATGGCTGTATACCGCCGTCACTCGGGCGACCAAAGAGTTGTATTTAGTGAATTTTAATGAGGTCTTTTTTGTAACAAAAAGTACCTCTGCGACCTCTAATTAATATTATTATACGGAAACATACTGAACATTAAGTTTTATGCTGGAAATCAGAAATATTGTCAAACAATATTCCAATCATCGAGCCCTGGACGGGGTATCTTTTCGGGTAGAGAAAGGCGGCATTTTTGGGCTTTTGGGTCCGAATGGCGCCGGAAAGACTTCCCTGATTCGCATTATTAATCAAATAACGGCTCCGGATGAGGGAGAAATTATATTTGATGGGGAGCGATTAAATCCCAATCATATTGGTAGAATCGGTTATTTGCCGGAAGAACGGGGTCTCTACAAAAAAATGGAGATCGGTGAGCAAATGCTTTATCTGGCTCAACTTAAGGGCTTGTCGAAAGCTGAGGCCACCGAGCGGATCAAAAAATGGTTCGTTCGCATGGAGATGGAAACCTGGTGGAGCAAGAAAGTGGAAGATCTCAGTAAAGGTATGCAACAAAAAGTACAGTTTGTGGCGACCGTAGTACACCGACCAGACCTGATTATTTTAGACGAACCTTTCTCAGGTTTTGACCCGGTTAATGTGAATATTATTAAGGAAGAAATCTTGGAATTAAACCGACAAGGCGCCACGATTATCTTTTCCACCCATCGCATGGAATCGGTAGAGGAGCTTTGCGATAGTATAATATTGATCCATAAGTCCAAAAAGATTCTGGGCGGAGGTCTGGAAGAGATTAAAAACACCTATAAAACCAATACCTTCAAACTGAAATACCGAACGATACCGGGGATGCAACGCGTGAGCACGAGGCCGGAGCTCTTCGAAATATTGGATGATCAGCAAAACCATAAATCATCCGATTACATGCAGATAACGTTGAAACTAAATGAAGGCCGTCGGATCAATGAAGTGCTCAGCCATCTTATACCAATGATCGAGATTCAGGAACTGCATGAAGTAGTACCCTCCATCCACGATATTTTTGTACAACAAGTGACCGCCGAATAGAAACAAGCACATGAATAAGATATTATTAATTATACAAAGAGAATACCTCAGTCGGGTCAAGAAGAAATCCTTTTTAATGGTCACTTTTTTAGTGCCCCTATTTTTGATTGGAATTTATGCCCTCATGATTTTTCTGACAGCCAATAGCTTCAGGAATAATCAAGCGACCATACATGTGGTGGATCAAAGCGGCGTGTTTGAGGGAAGGTTGGAAAGTACCGATCGAATTACCTATATCATGACCCATGACGACATGGAGGCAGAAAAGTCGCGGCTGGCCGAGACGGATGAAAGCAAACAATACCTATTGATTATTCCGGAGACCCTTACAGATCGTTTCTCTGTGGAGTTATTATCTCCCGAAACCCCGGGTATGGCTGTACAAAATGCTGTGGAAAATCATTTAGAACAAGCGCTACGTGATCACAGGTTGGAAGCATCGGGAATCGATTCGGCGACCTTAAGTAGTATTGATCCCAGAATTTCGGTAGCCGCCAAAGAGTTGACTGCAGATGGTGAAAAAGACAGCAGTACGGGAGCGACCATGGGAATCGCGATGTTTCTATCCATTCTCATCTACATGACCTTATTTATTTATGGTGCTCAGGTGATGCGTGGAATTATAGAAGAAAAGCAAAGCCGCATCGTCGAAGTGATCATTTCCTCCGTCAAGCCTTTCCAATTGATGATGGGAAAAATCATCGGAATCGGATTGGTTGGATTGACCCAATTCATTTTATGGATTCTACTTTCTGGAGGTTTGATGGCAATTGCGTCGAATCTGTTCATGGACACAGAGGCGGTGGCGGAAGGCATGGCTGCAGGAGCCGCTTATCAGGAAGGCACGGGCGGAGAAATAATGGGTGCATTGGATACCATAGACCTGGGCGCTATAGCCATGTGGTTTCTGGTTTATTTTCTGGGCGGATACTTATTGTATAGCGCCTTATTTGCTGCGGTGGGCTCTGCGGTGGATAACGAAACCGAAACACAACAATTTATGTTTCCAATCACCATGCCCCTATTATTAGCTTATATGCTTTCCTTCGGCGTGTTAATTAACGATCCACACGGGGGCGTGGCGTTTTGGCTGAGTATGATACCTTTAACTTCTCCCGTGGCCATGTTAGTGCGTATCCCCTATGGGGTTCCCGAATGGCAAATTCTGCTTTCAGTCGCCTTATTGATCGGCGGATTTATAGTGGCGACCTGGTTTGCAGCGAGAATTTATCGCGTGGGCATCTTAATGTACGGTAAGAAGGTGACTTACAAAGAACTAATGAAATGGTTCCGCTACAAAGGTTGATTTTTTAGATAATGACGCCAGCCATCTTGATCGACCTCAAAGGTGAGCTGGCTTTCATTAAATTCCTTTAATGGAATCCATCTGAATGCCTGTGCGGGTTGTATTTTGGGCGGTAACGGGTCAAGAGGAATCTGCTTCAAATCGCTTTCCCGTACTGCGCGAACCAAGTAATAGATGCCAATTAATTGACTGTCATTAAACGCCGAGTGTATAAAGTGTTCTGTGGCATAGATTTGCCTGATCGGCTCGATCAACACTCCACATTCTTCTTGGAACTCTCGAATCAATGCCGTTCTAACGCCCTCGCCCAACTCCACTCCCCCACCAGGGAACTTCGTAAATTCCTGATCATACTGCCGTTCGTCGCTGACCAATACCTCCTGTCGTTCATTGATCAAAATTCCATAGGCCCGTACGTTAAAGAAGTTTACAGGTTGGTCCGTATTATTCATCATTTAAGGTCTTACTAAGGAACTCA
>DASRQK010000113.1:0-8990 GCA_035645875.1 Sphingobacteriaceae bacterium
CACGTCAAACCCTGCGTTTAGCAATTGTCCCAACAGAAATGTTTCTCTTAAATTACCTTTATCGGGGGTAGGGTGGATGGAATATGAAAGGTTTGTGTTTTCCAAAAAAATCTTATCTGGCTTTTGAAGTCTTGATACCCCTTTACCAGCTACGGACAACACATTCAATAGTCTGGCGTCCCGTAGCTGATAGATATATTCCAATACGCGATCTCGAGATATGTCCAACTTGTTGGACAATGCAGATACATTGGGTTTGAAAGGAGCAGATTCGGCCACTACGCCCAATAGTTTCTTTACTTTGGCAGCTGTACCTGCATTGTAGGAAGCTATATAGGCAAGGTCTGTATCCACGACGGCATTGATAATCTGTCCCAATTTGGGCAAGTATTCATTTTCTCCCTCCGTAAAAATGGGCAGATATCCACTTTCCAAATATTTAGCGAACAAAGGTAAGGGCTGGATTTCGGAAACGATATCTTGACTGATTTCACGATGACGTTCCCTGATTTCCATCAGAGAAATTGATGGAAAAGAAGCTACTCCTGCAAATTCCAAATACTCTCGAAATGATAGACCGGGCAATGAATAACTGATGACCCGTCTGCTTAGGTCTGCCTGACCACGGTAAATATCCAAGGCCGATGATGCGGAAAAAATCACTTTTAACTGTGGAATCCCGTCATAAATGTTCTTGAGCTCCTTGGACCAATTCGGATATTTATGCACCTCATCGATGAAAAGTACCTGTCCACCTAGTTGGTACCATTCCATTGCGGTATCCAACAGGGTGTGGTTATAGAACCAAGTGTGGTCTGCCGTGACATATAACCCTTTACCGGATTGATCTCCTAAGTCATATTTCAAATGCTGTAGCAATAACGTCGTTTTTCCAGCACCTCGTGGGCCTTTAATCCCTATCATTCGTTGATTCCAGTTGATCTTTTCATGAAGATATCGTCGGAAATCGTTCGTGATGCTTTGTAATAATATATCCTGAAAATTTAGTATAGCTTGCATTTTGTAGTTTCTATACTGCAAATATACGATTATTTTGCAGTTTTAAAACCACAAAACATGCTGTCCGCATAAATGGCAGATACGATCTATTGCGTCAGACGTGCTATGGATGTCATCGGCACTTAGCTGTTCATATTTATATCGGGCCTGATAAATTTCCGAAGTATTCCCTGGATTTACCGAACAATTCCGATTTTTTTCACACAATTCCTCTGAATTCCGATTTTATCCTTACCTTTGTTGCAACATAGTTTAATTTAATGATTCAAGACCTCATCGCCCTAGACAAGGAGTGGTTTGCCCTCATCAATCAGGGAATGTCAAACCCCTTTTTTGATTGGTTGCTGCCCATTCTGCGTAACATGTTTACCTGGGCACCTCTGTACCTGTTCATCATCATCTTCACCATCAGAAACTACAAAAAAGAAGGCGTGGCCATGGTCGCTGCTATTCTAATCAATTTTGGAATCTCGGACTGGACTTCCTCCACATTGATCAAAAAATCCGTAGAACGGATCAGGCCCTGTAATGAAATCGAATTGCGAGAAGATATCATTGTGCGGGTAAGTTGCGGATCGGGTTATAGCTTTACCTCCTCACATGCGACCAATCACATGGCCTTAGCCGCCATGTTAAGCGTCCTGTTCTACAGACGCTGGAAACATATCGTTTGGATATCCATCCTCTGGGCCCTTGCGATTGGATTTTCTCAAATCTATGTCGGCGTGCACTATCCCGGAGATGTGATCGTAGGCACCTTACTCGGAGCGGCGATCGGTCTGATCAATGGTTATATTTTCACCCTTGTCCAAAGGAAGTACTTTAAACGTTCAGCATGAGCCCCATACTAATAGTTGCTATTTTGTTCCTTTCGGCTTTTCTGAGTGGAGCAGCTGTCTTCTTCGTCAAAAGGGACAATACCAACCTACTGAAGCTAATCCTTTCTTTCAGTGGCGCGTATCTCTTTTCGATCACCGTTCTTCACCTGATCCCGCATGTATACCACGCAGGAAGCAGCTCCTACATCGGCCTCTGGGTATTGGGCGGGTTTCTATTCCAAATCATTTTGGAACAATTCTCCCATGGAATCGAGCACGGCCACGTACATAAAAACGAAAGTACCGCCGGCATATTCCCCCTGGGCATACTGCTCAGCCTCTGTATACACGCATTTATAGAAGGAATGCCACTGGCTTCGAACCATCAAAACGAGCTGGTATTCGGTATCGCCATACACCATATTCCAGCAGCATTTGCATTAGCTTCCCTATTGGTCAATACTCAACTAACCAAAGGACGGATCTATCTTTTCATCTTTATTTTTGCAGCCATGACACCGGCCGGCTTTTTATTGAGCAAAGGAATCAGCTCGGGCAATCTCGGAAATATCGAACAACACTTCGACAAAATGATGGCCGTAGTGATCGGCATTTTCCTGCATATATCCACGACTATTCTCTTTGAATCCGGTTCCGAAAACCATCATCATTTTAACAGAAAAAAGATGATCGCGATCTTAATCGGTGTGGCAGCAGCACTTCTTAGCTTAGTCTTTGGCGGACACGATCACAGCCATGATCACGGGCACGGGCACGATCACGGAAACCAGCAGCATCATGATCACTCACATGAACATGAACATGAACATGAGCATGTTCACGATGCACACGACCACACGCACTAATAGCTACAAAAAATCATGGAAATCAACCCCGAAGCTTGTCCAAGAGGGCGTTGAGTTGCTTACACTCGTTTTCGGAAAGCCTATCGGTCAGCAAATCGCCCAACAACATGGGTTCTTCTAATTGATCCAAAATCCGTAGACCGCTATCGGTAATGGTTAGCGCTACAGCCCGTCCATCCAGCTCATGCTTCGAGCGATGAATCAGCCCCTTAGTAACCAGACGATTCACCATTCTGGACACATCCGAATTCCGTTCTACCATCTTAGACTGAATTTCCCGATTGGTACACGCTTTCGGATGTTTACCGCGCAAAATCCGCAAGACATTAAATTGGTGCAGCGTGATGTTTTGTTGACTGGCTCGCTCTTCCAAAATATGGGTCAACCAATTGGCCGTAAACAAGATATTGATCGTTGCCTGATGGTACGCATCCACAAAAGATCGCACAGCTATGTCTTCTTTAATTCCCATACATTGATCCGATTAGACAGTTTCTAATAGCTTTTCCTGAGCCCGCATCCAGCCCAAATACTTATCGATGGCTCGCTTTTTACCCGCATCCAACTCATAGCTGATGTTTTTCATCAGGTATTGACCATAATCAAAATCTGCCCGCTCCGGTAACGTCCGAATCACGTCCTCCCGATGTGCCAAGCCATAGGCCAAGGCCTGGTTAAACTTCTCGACAAAGCCCTCAGGCAGCTCCGTCACGCTAACCCACACTGCAAAAGCAAAGGGTAGACCGGTAAACTCTTTCCAATGTTCCGCCAAATCATAGGCATAGGCATGCTTTTCTTTCTGACCAAAGGTCCGATCCCCGATCTGCACAAAAGCATCGGCTGTTCCCGTCCTCAGGATTTGGACCTTATCCATACCCCAATATTCTTTTAGGAGCAATCGGGCCAATCCATTGGACGAACGCGATTGATCATCCAAACGCAATGTCTTTATCTCATGAATCGGCTTCTCACTAAAAATAAACACCGAATCCACCGCCCCATCCGCGCCCAAGCAATAATCCGAAATGATTTCATATTCAGGAATATCCAACAGAGCAGCCACCGGGACAATACCAATATCCGCCTGTTTATGAATCAATTTCTCAGCACAGGCACTCGGAACATCATACACCATCTCCGCCTTATCCGGCAAACCATAATGGGTCAATCCATGAATAAAAGGCAACATATTCGTATAGGAAACGGCCGAAACCGTAAATTTATCTTTCATGCAATTTTCGCTTAAACATCCAATTTCTATAAAACATCCAAATGGGCGATATTATAAGAATCAATAATCTCTCGCACTCCCTCATCCACTCGAACCTTGTACAGGGCTGTATTTGTATGTGGAAAATTATCCATTTCCGACGCATGGCCACCCGTAAACCACGCCAACAAAATCCGCATCGCCCGGCCATGCATACAAATCAACACCTGCCGCTCATCCTCCTTCGACAAAATATAATTCATCGCCACGCGCTGTCTTTCGATAAGCTCCAATGGACTTTCCCCCGCTTCCACCGCCACATCCAAATTCCCCTGACGCCAAGCCTTCACCAAACGATCGAAACCCGTCAAAATCTCCGGAGTCTGCGGCTTTCCCTCATAAATCCCCCAACTGATCTCATCCAAACCTTCCAAAGCCTCATGCCCGATCCCATCCTTCACAAAAGGCTCCACCGTCTGCTGCGTACGCACCAATCGAGAAGTATAAATCCGATCAAACCGCTCCGCCTGATACGCCCGATAAAAAGCCTCCGCCTGCCTCCGCCCCATTTCATTCAATGGTGCATCGATTCCCCTGCCCTGCACAATCCCCTGCTGATTTAAATCAGTCTGACCGTGCCGGATAATAAATAACGTTTTCTCCAATTTTCGTCCTTGCTCCTTTTATGGTTCCTTATTCACTACTGGCAATGCATAATACCGGGATTTTTTCTGATCATTTTCATCCTCGAACACCACATCTGTAAAGTCCGTGACGGTATTGTACAAGGTATCTCTTTCAATGGCGGTGCGACCTACCTGTTGGATCAATTCTACGAGCTCCTGGGTGCTCATGGCTGGGTTTTGTTCTTCGGCTCCGGCCATGGAATAGATTTTCGTCGTGTCGTCCAGGGTGCCATCGATATCGTCCACACCGTATCCCAGGGATAACTGGGCAGTATCGCGACTGATCATGGCCCAATAGGCTTTGATGTGTGGGAAATTATCGAGGTAAATCCGGCCAATCGCATAATTGCGCAGGTCTTCCACGACGGAAACTTCCGGGATGTGAGACATTTGATTATCCTTGTTCCGAAACTTGAGGGGGATAAAGGCCTGAAAACCTCCGGTTTTGTCCTGCAATTGACGCAATTGTTCCATGTGATCCACCCGATGCCAGAATTCTTCGATGTGACCGTATAACATGGTCGCATTTGAAGGCATGCCCAATTTGTGCCATTCTTCGTGAATTTGAAGCCATTCATCACCGGTACACTTATCCTTAGCAATTTGATCCCGGACCTCCGGATGGAAAATTTCGGCTCCTCCTCCCGGCATGGATTCCAGTCCCGCATCTTTCATCATCGCCATTCCGGTCGCATAATCGACTTTGGCTTTTTTGAAAATATAATGGTATTCTACTGGGGTCAATGCTTTTACATGCAGATCCGGACGATGGGCTTTAATGGCACGAAAGAAATCCATGTAAAATTTCATATTATATTGGGGTAATACACCGCCTACAATATGCACTTCGGTGACCGGCTCGCCATCGTATTTACGCACCTCATCCAGCATTTCCTCCATCGTCGCCTCCCAACCTGCTGAACGTTCTTTAATCAGGCGCGAGTAGGAACAAAATTTACAGTCGTATACACAGAGGTTCGTCGGTTCAATGTGAAAATTTCGGTTAAAATAGGTGCGATCTCCGTGCAGGCGCTCGCGGATATGATTCGCCAGCACTCCCAAATAGCCCAATTCGGCATGTTCATACAAGTATACCCCTTCATCAAAATGGATTCGCTCACCATCCCGCACTTTCTCCGCGATGCTTTTCAATGTCGGGTCCAAACGAGGATTGGTGATCAGAAAATCAAGTTGATCCATGCCTTTAGCTGTTTTATTCATGTTTAAACATCTATGATCAATTCCTAACAAATTTAAGAAAAATAATGCCCTTTTCCAAGGCCATTTATTGGGAGAACTGCTGCATCTCGATCAAGCGCTTATACAGTCCCTGCTGGGCCAAAAGCTCTTGATGCGTGCCCGACTCGATAATCCGGCCGGCTTCCAGCACACAGATTAAATCGGCATGCTGAATGGTACTTAACCGGTGGGCTATGACCAGAGAGGTCCGGTTTTCCATCAGTCTATACAGTGCGTCCTGTACCAATTTCTCTGATTCGGTGTCCAGGGCCGACGTGGCTTCGTCCAACAGAAGAATCGGTGGATTTTTCAAAATGGCACGTGCGATACACACCCGTTGACGCTGTCCTCCGGAGAGCTTGGAACCCCGGTCTCCGATATTGGACTCGTAGCCATGCTTCATCGCCGTGATAAAATCATGCGCATTAGCGATCTTCGCTGCTCGTTCTACTTCCGAACGGGGCACATTTTCCAAACCAAAGGCGATGTTATTATGCAGGGTATCGTTAAAGAGCATGGCCTCCTGATCCACCAGGCCGATTTGCTCCCGGAGGCTTTCTATTTGCAGATCTCTCAGGTCCTGACCGTCGAAAAGTATACGACCTTGCTGCACATCCATAAAACGGGGAATCAGATCCATAATCGTGGATTTTCCACCACCGGAAGGGCCTACCAAAGCGACCGTTTTTCCCTTAGGGATGACCAGATTGATGCCTCGCAAAACGGGTTCGTTCACATAGGCAAAATGCACATGCTCGAAGCGGATCTCCGAATGGAAGTCTTTCACTGGAACTGCGTTTTCCTTATCCTGAACCGCACTGCGTTGATCGATCAGATCTAACACCCGCTCGCCCGCAGCGAGACCGGCATTGATGTTACTGAAGGCATCGGTGAGGGCTTTGGCCGGGCGCATGATTTGTGAAAATAACGCGATATAGGCGATAAATGCGGTCGCTTCCAAGCTATCGCTTCCGCTCAACACCAAATGACCGCCGTATAACAGGATGATCGCCACCATGGCCACGCCGAGAAATTCAGATACCGGTGATCCGAGCTGCTGCCTGCGCACCATGCGGCGATTAATCTGCGAGTAATTGGAATTTTCTTGATCAAACTTATTCTTGATAAAGTCTGTGGCATTAAAGGCTTTGATGATCCGGATCCCCGATAGGGACTCATCCAAATAACTGATCATATTGCTAAACACTTCTTGGGAAGTGGTGGCTTGACGCTTTAATCGTTTGACAATCCGGGAGATCACAAATGCCGAAATCGGAATCACTAAAATAGAAAACGAGGTGAGCTTCACCGAGATGATCAATAACATCACCATGTAAGCGATCAATTGCAGGGGTTCTTTAAAAATCACTTGGAGGGTCGCAGTCACTGAATATTGAACCACCTGAACGTCAGAAGACACCTTGGCGATGATGTCCCCTTTTCGTTGATCATTAAAGTAGCCCAAGTGCAAATTCATGACATTGTCGAATACCGATCGGCGTAAATTCTCCAATGTGTGGATCCGTAGGTTTTCCATGATCCGCTGCGACAGGTAGCGAAACAGATTACTAATGAAAACCGAGATGATGATCGCGACCGACACCCATTGCAGGGCACCGTAGGCGCCGTATTGCTCATTGGCCAAATAAGCATAATAGTTAAAATAGCCCAGTATGTCATGCCATTGGTCCGGACGAGTGACCACCTCCGCACTGCCGGTGTTAAACAAGGTATGTAAGAGCGGCGCCAATAATGCCAGGTTAAGCGTGCTGAAAACGACCGTTATCAACGTGCAAAACACGTATGGAATCGCATATCTGCCAATAGGTTTGGCATAGGAAAGTAACCTAAAATATGTCTTCATTTCTTATAAAAGAGAAACAAAGGTAGCAAAAACAAAACTAATCCCTATTTTAGCCTCTTCAAAATGATAGTAAGATGAAGTTACAAGTGGCTGGTCGACTTTCTGGCACCGAGGAATACTACTTTTCTCGAAAGCTAAGGGAGATCGAGCAGATGAATCAAAGCGGAGAGCGGGTGATCAATTTGGGCATTGGAAGTCCGGATTTACCTCCGGCTAAGGTCGTGACGGATACCCTGAGTGAGGAAGCAGCGAAAGCGGACACGCATGGGTATCAAAGTTATAAGGGTATTCCTGCCCTGCGGGAGGCGATGGCGGCCTGGTATGGACGCTATTATGGGGTTTCATTAGACCCAAATAAGGAGGTGCTGCCCCTGATGGGGTCTAAGGAAGGAATTGTGCATGTATGCATGACCTATTTGGAGGAGGGCGATGAGGCCTTGATCCCCAATCCAGGTTATCCGACTTATGCCTCGGCGGTGCGCCTGAGTGGGGCGACTGCAGTGCCCTATCGCATGGACGAGGCCGGTGACTGGTTGCCTGACTTGGAAGTCCTGGCAGGATTGGTCACGGAGCGCACGAAGCTGATGTGGCTGAATTATCCACATATGCCGACGGGAACGCGGGCGCCGGAATCGTTTTTTGAGGAATTGGTGGCTTTCGCGCGTGAACGGGGAATTCTCCTCTGTCACGACAATCCCTATTCCTTCATTTTAAACGATCAACCGAGGAGTTTATTGTCCGTGCCGGGCGCATTGGATGTGGCGATCGAGCTAAATTCCCTAAGTAAATCCGCGAATATGGCCGGTTGGCGAATCGGTATGCTGATGGGTCATGCGGACCGGATCTCGGAGATTTTAAGATTTAAGAGCAATATGGATTCGGGCATGTTCCTGCCTGCACAGAAAGCAGCTGTGCGCGCATTGGAATTAGGACCGGAATGGTATGCGGAAATGAATAGGGAATATCAGGAACGCAAAAAATTAGCGACGGCGCTTTTGGATCTTTTGGGTTGTCAATACCGTGCCGATCAATCCGGATTATTCGTTTGGGCACGTATTCCTGCAGACCGACATTCGGGTTATGAATTGATCGATGAGGTCTTAAATGAAGCTCGGGTTTTTCTCGCACCGGGCGGTATTTTTGGAGATGCCGGCAATGCTTATGTCCGCATCAGTCTTTGCGCGAATCAAGATACGTTTGGCGAGGCTTTGGAGCGTGTGCGCGCGATGAAGAGTTGAGTTGGCGAGTTGGGGAAATTGTTGAGTTGTTGAATTGGGGAAAAGTTGA
>DASRQK010000114.1:0-3792 GCA_035645875.1 Sphingobacteriaceae bacterium
CCCGGCGGAATTTCATTCCCAGACCGCAGTGGAAGCAGCGATGACCCTGCATGGCGTGCTGAAAGAGAAAGGCAAAACCGCGGCCGATATTAACCACATTCGAATTCGTACCCATGAGGCAGCGATTCGAATCATCGATAAAAAGGGACCTTTACACAATCCGGCGGATCGGGATCATGCCCTACAATACATGATCGCAGTGCCGTTAATCTACGGGCGTTTGACGGCTGCGGATTATGAGGATGATATCGCATCGAACCCACAGATTGATGCATTGCGTGAAAAAATGGAAACCTGGGAAGATCCTCAGTTCACGGTGGATTACCACGATCCGGAGAAGCGGTCGATCGCGAATGGATTGACCATAACCCTGAACGATGGGACGGTATTGGACGAGGTTATCGTAGAATATCCGATTGGTCATAAACGTCGCCGTGAGGAAGGAATACCGGTATTGATCGAGAAATACAAAACGAATTTGGCCCGAATTTTCCCAGAAAAGCAACGTCGGGAATTACTGGATCAGACACTCGATTTAGCCCGGATTTCTGCTCTGCCTGTGCATGAGTTCGTGGATATGATGGTGAGAAATTAATCAATCGTGAAATTTTCAGGAAAGATCACAGATGCGCAGGTGCTGTATGAGGATAATCACCTCATCGGTATTCACAAGCCTGCGGGAACCATCGTTCATCAAGACATCACCGGGGATAAGACCCTGGAGGAGATGGTGAAGGAGTATATTGCGGAGAAATACAACAAGCCTAACGGCGCATTCTTAGGTGTGCCACATCGCCTGGATCGTCCAGTTAGTGGATTGATCCTGTTCGCGAAAACCAGCAAGGCATTGGACCGAATGAATCGCCTCTTTAAGGAACGTGAGGTGGAGAAGGTGTATTGGGCAGTGGTGCGGAAGCAACCCCCGGCTACTGAAGGGAAATTGGAACATTGGCTGATTAGAGATCGAAGTAAAAACGTGACGCGGGCTTACGATAGAGAGGTGCCTGAAAGTCGTTTGGCGGTACTTTCCTATCGGGTGCTGGGGCGTTTGGAGGGTTATTATTTATTGGAAGTCCGGCCGGTTACCGGTCGAACACACCAAATCCGCGTCCAATTATCATCTATGGGTTGCCCGATCGTGGGAGATAATAAATATGGCTATCCTCGGGGTAGTTTGAGGCGCAGTATATGTTTACATGCCCGGTCCCTTGCGTTTGTTCATCCGGTGAAAAAGGAGCCTGTAAAAATTACGGCCCCCCTTCCGCAGGATGGATTTTGGGAAAAATTTAGTAGCTTTGTTTCGTGATGAAAACGATAAAAAAATCCTTGATGATTCTGGCCTTAGCTGTTAGCGTTCAGGTCAGTAGTCCAAAAATGGCAGAAGCCCAATGTGCGATGTGTTCTTTAACGGCACAAAATGCGACAGAGGGCTCGAATTCGCAAGGAAAGGGATTGAACAATGGGATTTTATTTCTATTGGCTATTCCCTACGCGGCCGCCCTGGGTATCGGCATCTTGTGGTACACCAAGTACCGCAGCAAGAAAAATGTCCGCATGGAAGACGGTCCGATTTCCTTGAATTAATTATTGCATTATTCGGCTTTTATTCGAAAGGCGTATTGAATTTTAGTTTTCATGATTAAAATTCAATACGCCATTTTTTAAGCATTTTTTTAGTTCCGCGCTCCTAACCAGATTTCGGCTAAGCGCTTTTGCTGGTCATCGGCATTTGGATCAGCGCTTACCTGGAAGCTGCCCAGTGGACTTCGTTTCAATTCCACTTCCAGTTCTCGGATCAATCCATCTCTGTTCACCATCACTGTAACGCGATCGCCCACTTCAAAGCGGCTCAATGCCGTGCTCAGATCCGATCTGCCACCGTCCTCTACACGCGCTCCATTAATGGCGATCAATTCGTCCCGCACATTCAAACCACCATCCCAAGCACTTCCGCCTCTTAATACAGATGTTATCATCACCCGACCATTTTGTACCGAACTGTTCAAGCCCAGATCCGGAAGATTCAGGTGGGCGGTTTCGTCTGTCAATTGATAACCCACCAAGTTTAAATACTTATTATAGTCAATGTCCACCGTCGTATGTGCCATTCTAAAGATTTCAGATACCGATACGCCGGTTACCCGCTCGATCAATGACTCCAATTCATGTTCTTCGAATCCACGATCCTTCTCTATGTAAAATTCTTGGTAGGCTTCGCGTAAAACATCATCCAGGGAATACTGCCCATCGGATTCAGCGATGATTTTCAGATCCATGAGCATCGCTAACAAGGCTCCTTTATTATAGTAGGAAACGCTGGTATTCGCTGAGTTTTCATCGGGTCTGTAATATTTGATCCACGCATCCATACTGGCCAATGCCACGGGTTGCACGTCATTACCGCTTCTATTTTCTACCGCATGAAAGTCGATTTCCAGCATTTGCATATAAGCTCTTTCATTTAAAAAACCGCTGCGGCGCATAATCAGGTTATCATAGTAAGAGGTAAATCCTTCCATGATCCAAAGTGCAGTGGTGTAATTCTCACGCTCGTAATCAAAAGGGCCGAGTTCGATCGGACGTAAACGTTTTACGAACCACAGGTGGAAGTACTCATGCGCCACCAGGGAAAGGTAATTTGTGTATAGTCTCGGGTTTTGGTAGGTGGACCTGCTGGCGCCCAATACCGTAGAATTCAAATGCTCCAAACCTCCGCCACCAGAACGGAAATGATGTACAATAAAGACGTAGCGCTTGTTCGGATTGACCCCGAAAATTCGCGTACACTCATCGATCAATACCGTGAAGTCACGGATCAATTTCGCTTCATCGTAATCGCCTGCATTGACCATGGCGACTTCGTGTAGGACGCCACTGGCCTCGAATGTGAATATTTCCTGATTTCCTATTTCTATGGGCGAATCGAATAAGATATCGAAATCGGGAGCATGGTATGTAAATTCCTTACCTTCCACGGCGTCCAGTCCTGTGGAGACTTGGCTCCAGTTCTCATGTGGAATGATGCTCACTTGTGCAGGATGGTCTAACATGCCGTCCACATACATAAAGGTGGCTGCCGGTGAAAGAAAGGCATGATCCGCGTCGATGAAATTCGTCCGAACAGACACCTCGAAGCCGTAGATCCTATAAGTAAAACGGATCAAATCTTGGTTCTTGGCGTGTACCCTCCAGGTGTTTTTGGAAGTCTTTTTCACGTCCATTGCCGTACCTTCTTGGTCAAAGGCTTCCACACTTTCCACATGTCTGGCATATTCCCTGACCAAATAGGAACCCGGAGTCCAGACCGGCATTTTAATGTCGATGTATTCTTGGTCCATGCCTGAAATATCCATTTGGATTTCGGCATAGTGGGCCTGGGGCTCAGAAAAAGAAACTTGGAAATGAATGGATGTCTGCGCAAATGCGGAACCAATGCTTGTCATAATTAATGCTAAAATAAAACCGAACTGTCTAAATCGTGCTTTCATAATTGAGGAATAATAGGTTTTCTTTAAATCCACGCCGTAAAATTAGCAATCTTTTTCAATAGGAGAAATTGGTAAAAAAATAGATACAGGTCGGGCTTTTTGGTTTTGGCTATCCTGAATGCCGCTAAAATGTATTAGTTTTAGCTAAAATTATGAAAAAGAAATACCTGTATATCCTAATTGTCGTTGCCGTAGTGGCGGGACTTAGTTATTGGCTTACTCGGCAGGATAGACCAGCTGAGGTGGTTAGGGCGCCTTCTGGTGGGGGAAACCGAATGACGGTCAATGCACAGATCATCGTTCC
>DASRQK010000115.1:0-3093 GCA_035645875.1 Sphingobacteriaceae bacterium
CTTCCCGAGCGGTATAAGACTATTTCATGGCTTTCGGGTTTTACGGGTTCGGCTGGAACCCTGTTGGTGACGGCGAATTTTGCTGGATTATGGACCGATTCCAGGTATTTTGTACAAGCCTTGGAGCAACTGGAGGGTTCAGGATTCGAATTGGTCAAACTCAAGGTTCAGGGAGCACCTGAATTCGCTAATTGGATGTTTTCTCATTTGGATAATGGCAGTGTGGTGGCATTTGACGGAAAGACCGCGTCACAGTTTTTGGCTGCAAATGTAGAACAAACCGTCCAGCAGGCGGGAATGACAGTACGAGGCGATTTAGATCTCCTGGACCTCATCTGGTCAGACCGTCCAACACTTCCTGAAGAAAAAGCGTACCTATTAAGCGAAGTGGAGACGGGCCAATCCACCGCTGATAAACTGGCAAGCATACGTGCAGAAATGCAAAAACAGGGAGCTGATTATCATGTGGTTTCTACCCTGGATGACTTAGCTTGGATACTGAATATTCGTGGCAATGATGTGGATTGCAATCCGGTAGTTTTGGGATTTCTATTGATTGGAACCACCGATGCGACCCTATTTATTGATCCAAAAAAGATGGACCCGAAAGATCAAGCAGAACTGCAGGCTTATGGGGTGGCGATTGCCGATTACGAGCAAGTTTGGGATGCAGTATCTAAACTGGAGGGTGGAAAAACGATCTGGCTTGATCCAAAAAGAACCTGCCAGGCATTGTATAGTCAAGTGCCGCCTTCTGTTCGACCAATTGAGAAGCTCAATCCCAGCACGAATTTGAAAGCTGTTAAAAATGAAAAGGAAATCACTTCTACTCGGGACACGATGGTTCAAGATGGAATTGCGCTCACCCGTTTTTTTAGATGGCTCGAAAACGAAGTGAAGGAATCGAGCGCGCAGTCGGAAATCAGTCTTTCAGAAAAATTGAGGGACTTCAGGGCCGAGCAACCGGGCTTTGTTGGTGAAAGTTTTGACACCATCGCGGGCTATTTGGACCATGGCGCCCTCCCCCATTACAAAGCAACAGAAAGCTCGAATGCCTGGCTCAAAAAACAAGGTTTGTTGCTAATTGATTCCGGGGGACAATAACGAACCGGCACGACTGACATCACCCGAGTGATCTCACTGGGGCAAATTCAGCCACAAGAAAAAATCGACTATACGTTGGTTCTGCGTGGGATGATAGAAGGAAGTACCGCGATTTTCCCGCAAAACACACGTGGGTATCAAATTGATGCCATCACACGCAAACCACTTTGGGACAATTATCGAAACTACGGACATGGAACTGGGCATGGGGTAGGCTTTTTTCTCAATGTGCATGAAGGGCCGCAGGTGTTCAATACCGCCCCCATTGATGTGCCGATTCAACCGGGTATGATCAGCTCGATTGAGCCTGGAATTTATCGCGAGGGGCAATACGGTATACGTATTGAGAACTTGGTGTTAGCTAAAAATACGGAAGCCAATTATTTTGGACAATTCATGGAATTTGAAACGCTTACACTCTGCTATATAGAGACCTCATTGATAGAACGTGATCTACTCGACCAAAAACATATTGATTGGTTAAACACTTACCATGCGACAGTGTATGATCGTCTGGCCCCAGGGCTGGATGACGTGGATAGGGCATGGTTAAAGGAAAAAACAAAAAGCTTGTAAGCATGTCTGAAGAATTAATTACACTAAAAGATGTAAGTAAGGAGGAACAATATCAATCCCTCCTTCCTCAAATAAAAGCGTTGATTGAAGGAGAAGACGACCTGATTGCTAATTTGGCCAATATTACGGCCGCTTTAAAAGCGCAATTCGACCACTTATGGACCGGATTCTATTTGGTTCGTACAAACGATTCAGGAAAGGAGGAGCTGGTCTTAGGACCATTCCAAGGTCCAATCGCGTGTACCAGAATTCGCAAAGGACGGGGTGTTTGTGGAACGTCTTGGGAAAAAGCCGAGACCATTATTGTCCCTAATGTGGACGAGTTCCCCGGACATATTGCCTGCAGTTCCCTTTCTAAATCAGAGATTGTGCTACCATTGAAACGGAAAAATGAAGTGATTGGTGTACTCGATATAGACAGCATCCACTTGAACAAATTCGATCAAGTGGATGCGCATTATTTGGAGGAGCTACTACAGTTCTTGGCAGAGAACTAAGAAGCTAAACAGTAGATGGAACCTTACAGTCCGTCACCGCTTTTAAAATGTTCATTGATGGTGACCGGAAGTTTTCCGTTTGGACTAATTTTCCCGGTCAATGCTTTAACAACTGCCCGTTGAAGGGTCGGTTCGTTTTGGTAGGCGACTAAAAATCCACGCGCATGCTCCAAACCCTCAATTTCAGCCAAAGCGTAGGGATTGGTAAATGCCGCGAAAATCGCGTTCTGATCCACCAAGCTCGTTATAAAGTTTTTCACTTCATCGGTGTAATTTAATGTATTTCGAGGTCTGGAACGCGAATCGTGTACGCCAACCAGAATCTGATCGAACCCCTTCAATTCCTGCAGCACAGCTTGAATTTCTTCTGATGAGGCATCCCCTGGTATCGCATAAAACAGATGATCTGTAAACGTGTTTCCCAGGCCGCATTGGAAATCGGTAATGTGATGGGCTTCACCAATACTGACAATGGCGGTCCTCGCGCGCGTATTCAGGCTATTAATGGCCTCCGAACCCCTTAATACGGTAATGGCTGCATCTGCTAATTGTTGCTGAAGCACTAGGGATGAGTTCCTGTTCAGGTCCTCATACAAGCCATTGGGATTAACCAATCCTTTCTTTGTTTCGGTCAACCCTAACCAATATTTAGAGGCTAAAACTTTTTTAACTCGCTGATCAATGGATGCTTGATCAATTCGCCCCGATTCGATTGCTTCCAATACCAAACCAATCGCCCTTTCGCTATTTTCGGACAATTCCAAGAGGTCAACGCCTGCTATAAAAGCTTGCAAATCAGCTTCACCATCCCCAAAAAACTTCACCACACCCTGCATATCCATCGCATCGGTGAAAATCAATCCTTGAAAGCCCAGCTTTTCCTTCAATATTCCCGTCACAATCGGTTTAGATATCG
>DASRQK010000116.1:0-2610 GCA_035645875.1 Sphingobacteriaceae bacterium
CCGCATAAAAAACATGCAGCCCGATGCGATCTCGGCGGATGATATTCGGCATTCCATCGCGTTAAAAAACCAGGTGGTGATGGAAGATCCGGAGGAACAGGGTTTGCGAAAAATTCTGAATTTCGGCCATACCATTGGGCATGCGATCGAAGGGTATTCACTGACGCATGACTCAGATCCGCTGCTGCACGGCGAAGCGATCGCCATCGGAATGATCTGCGAAGCGTACCTATCCCATCGATACCATACGCTCTCTGAGGCCGAATTGGAGCTTATTGTTACCGTTTTCCAGGATCAATACCCGAAATACCCCTTAAATCCGGATCATTACCCGGCTTTGTTGGAAATTATGGCCAATGACAAAAAGAACCATCAGGATCAAATCGGGTTTAGTTTGATAAGCCAAATCGGAACAGCTACATTTGGACATTACCTGAACAGGGACGTGATCGTGGAAAGTTTGGAATATTATAGACAATTGACCCATTAAAAAATAAAATTACCGTCAGTAAATACAGGTTATCATGAGAAAATCTTGGAAAAAAATAGGATTGACGCTGGTCATCGGACTGGTATCTAGTATTCATTTTTCAGCTGTCGTGCCAGACGAGGGCATGTTTCCCTTGAGTGATTTGGATCGGGCTGGATTGAAGGCGGCCGGACTGAAGATTGATGAAAAGGACATTTATAATCCCGGACAGGTCGGTCTGGTCGATGCATTGGTGCGGGTTGGGGGCTGCTCGGGTTCTTTCGTATCTGAGGAAGGATTGATCATCACTAACCATCATTGCACTTTTTCTGCTGTTCAGCTGGCTAGTACTCCTCAGCAGGATTATCTGACACATGGCTTTATGGCCGCGCACAGGGAACATGAAATTCCTGCGCAGGGGCTTTCCATACGCATCACCGAGAGCTACGAAGACGTCTCCGAACTGGTGTTGGGTGCGGCGCACGGGATTAGCGATCCGGCCGAGCGCCTTCGTGTCATCGGAGCTAAACGTCAGGAATTGGCTCGTGCCGCAGAGGCCGCTCACCCCGGCATCCGTGCTGAGGTTTCTGAAATGTTTATCGGTAAAAGCTACGTATTGTTCCGATATAGAACGATCGATGACGTTCGCTTGGTTTACATCCCGCGTCAAAATATTGGTGAGTTCGGTGGAGAGACGGATAATTGGGTTTGGCCTCGCCACACCGGTGATTTCGCGTTTCTACGAGCTTATGTCGCCCCGGATGGTTCTGCGGCAGCTTTTTCACCGGATAACATCCCTTATCAACCGAAAAAACACCTTAAAATCAATCCAGCTGGGGTAGACGAAGAGGATTTTGTATTTATCTTAGGTTATCCGGGTCGAACCTTCCGTCATCGTCCGGCGCAATATGTGGCCTATCAAGAACGTTTTTTACTACCTTATATTTCCGAACTGAATGATTTTCAGAATCAGCGCATGAGTGAGGCCGGAGCACAAGATAAAGCCATAGCGCTGCAATTAGCCACCCGCATCAAAAGAAATGCAAACGTGATGAAAAATTATCGCGGTAAAATGAAGGGCCTCCGTAACATTGGAATTGTTAAAAATAAGCAAATGGAAGATCAGGCTCTGGCCGAATTTATCGAGTCTAATCCTACACTTCAGACCCAATACGGCACTTTGATGCAGGATATCGATCAGTTATACCAAGCCATTTTCGAGGATGCTTATAAGGAAATGTGGTTGGGTCAAATCTATACGAGCACCACCTTGCTGCAGGTCGCTCGTCAGCTCAATTCTTTCCAATCACGCCTGTCTCAATTGGGCAACCAGACCGCCCAAAAGGAGTTTTTCGAGGCCAATATCGAACAGTTAAAGGGCATTTTAGCACGCATTTATGGTAGCTACAATGCCTATGCCGATGCGCAGATACTGGGCAAAATGTTAAGCGATGCCCGGATCATGACTGGGGCTAACCGCATCGCTTCGGTCGATGCCTTGGCATTGAACAGTGAGGAACAGGCCTTTCAATTTGCAGAACGAGCCATTCGGACGAGTAAATTGAGTGATTGGACTACCTTAGAAGAAGATGTACTCGGATCGGTAGAAAAACTGTTGGCTTATCGGGATGATTTATTGAACTTCCAACAGGCATTAGGGGCTGATATTGCTGAGTTCGCACCTGTGCAGGAGCATAGAGAAGGTGTGTTAAATCAATTAATGGGAGATTATGTGGCGGTTAAAGAATTGTTCCAAGAGCGAGACTTCGTGCCGGATGCGAACTCGACTTTGCGGCTAACTTTTGGGCATATTCGGGGTTACTCTCCCGTAGATGCCTCCTATATGCGACCGATCACCACGGTGAGGGGAGTCATTGAGAAAGGCATGTCGGATGATCCTGAATTTGACTATCCTGCAGCGATTCGTGAACGTTGGCAGGCGAAAGATTTCGGCCCTTATGTAAAAGATGATCTGGGCGATGTACCGGTGAATATTCTCTATGATATGGACACTACCGGTGGCAATTCCGGTTCTCCGATTATGAATGCCTATGGTGAATTGATCGGCGTGAACTTTGATCGGGCTTATGATGCCACCATCAACGACTTTGCCTGGGACCAGGATTATAGCCGATCGATCG
>DASRQK010000117.1:0-6214 GCA_035645875.1 Sphingobacteriaceae bacterium
TACTCATTCTTTTTTCTTTTTTTTATCTTTTAAATACTTTTTGATCAATGTAATCGCTATGGGCGAGAAAGCTACGATGATCAAACCAACTACAATATATTCAATATAATGGATAATTTCCGGGAATCTTTTGCCCAAAAAATATCCTGACAAAGTCAAGACACCCACCCAAATGACGGCACCACTGACATTGAACAGGATAAATTTACGGAAATTAAACCGCACAATTCCTGCGAATATGGGTGCAAAGGTACGAATTATCGGCACAAAACGTCCAATGATCAATGCAGTTCCCCCATATTTATGAAAGAATTCTTCAGCCATGATCACATACTTCCTTTTGTAAAACCAAGTATCCTTTCGCTGGAACAATACCGGACCCGCTCGATGGCCGAACAAATAACCCGTAAAGTTCCCCAAAATTCCTGCTGAAAGCAACCCGGCGCAGAGCGTAACGATGTCTACATCGATTTTTCCTAATGCACAGAATAGTCCGGCCAAGAAGAGGAGGTAGTCGCCGGGGAGAAAAAAACCAAAAAAAAGTCCGGTCTCCGCGAAAACGATCAGGAGGATCAAATAGAACCCACCGGTTTCAATGAGTACTTCAGCATCTAAGAGCTGCAGAAAGGCATCCCAGTATTCTTGCATTAATGCGTTAAGCCGTAATTTCTAGAATGGCAGTTTTGATTTTTTCGGCTGCTTCGGCTAATTCTTCCGAACTCAGTTTTAATTTTTCTTTGGAAAAGTCCATGTCGCTCACGGCATTTATCGGTACTAAATGAATATGTGCATGGGCAACCTCCAGACCAACCACCGCTACGCCTACTTTGCGACATGGAAATACGGCTTTGATCCCCTGAGCGACTATTTTGGCAAAGATCCAGAGCGCCATGTATTCATCGTCAGCCACATCAAAAATGTAGTCGGTTTCCTTCTTGGGAATGACCAAGACATGACCATTCGCAATGGGGTTGACATCCATGAAAGCTAGAAAATCATTACTTTCGGCTACTTTATGTGCGGGAATTTCACCGGCAATAATTTTTGAAAAAATAGTGGACATCCATATTTTGTATTGATCCAATACAAATTTAGATAAATGAATTCGATTAGCCAAACCTTTTACCCGGCTTAACGAAACTGTATCGTGCGGATCGGATGGATTTTACTGATTAAATAGGCAGGAATAAACAGGACTAAAGTGGCAATGATTAACACCCCCAAATTCAACACCAAAACTTCCAGCAGGCTAATGTCCACCGGCACATAGGATACGAAATAGGAGGCCTCGTCCAAGGTGAATATACGGGTGCTTTTCTGGAGAAAATAAAGTCCTAAAGCGATACTATTCCCTATAAACAAACCCAGCCCCACCAAATAGACCGCCTGGTAAAGGAAGATTTTTCGAATGCCGGGGTCTGGGAAACCAAAGGTTTTTAACATCCCGATCAGTGGTGTTTTTTCTAAAATTATGATAAGCAAGGCGGAGATCATATTGATCAATGCCACGATCATCATCAGGGCTAAAATGATCTGGGGATTCGCATCCAAAAGATCCAACCATTGGAAAATCTCAGGAAAGCGATCCCGTAGGCTGGTCGCAGACAAATCGGCCGGAAGGAGCTCATTCAGCTCCCAAGTGCTCTGCTGTACGAGGCTAAAATCCTGAACCCGGACTTCCAGCCCACCGATTTCATCGGGCTGCCAGTCATTGAGCCGCTGAATAAGTGGAAGCGCCCCGATTACATAAGTTTTATCCAAATCCTGGGCGCTGGTATGATAAATTCCCTGAATGGTAAATTTTCGGCGTCGAATGGGTTCTTGAACAAAATACATAATGAAATCATCCCCCACTTCCAGCTCCAAGCGATTGGCTGTGTATTGGGAAATCAAAATTTGGCCATTTACCGCCGTAGAATCAGAAAAATCCAGGACGGATCCGCCCACCAAAACCTCCTGCATAAATTCCTGGCTGTAAAGCGAATCAATGCCTTTCAGGACGACGCCTTCGACTTCATCATTGACCGTAATGATTCCAGGTTTGGTGCCGAATCGGCGTAATTCCACCACTTCAGGATGGTGCTCAATTTCACGCGCGGTAGTGGGTGCCAAGTAAATCGGGCGCTGCTCCAGCTCGTCATAATTATGGGGATCACTAATGTTAATGTCACCAAAAAAACCACGCTGCTTACTGCTAACCTCGTCTTTGAATCCATTTAATACAGCGATGGCGAGAATCATGGCAGCCACGCCCACCGCGACCGTCAATACCGCCACCCGGACGATGAGTCGGGAGAATGTACGGCGCCCCGTGAGCGTGATGCGTTTTGCCAGAAAAAACGAGAGATTCAAGCCTTAAAATTAAATTTGTACCTTCGCAAAGGTAAAAAAAATTGTGGTATGCGAATTATATTTATGGGCACACCGGACTTTGCGGTCGCCTCATTAGAAGCATTGTTAGCGGCTGGCGAGAACGTAGTAGCAGTCGTAACCGCTCCGGACCGACCGGCAGGTCGAGGACAGAAAATCAGTCAATCGGCCGTAAAGGAATGTGCTTTGAGGCACGAAATTCCGGTCTTGCAGCCGGAAAAACTGAAAGACCCCGAGTTTATTGAAGCGCTCCGTACGTTTCGGGCGGACTTGCAGGTGGTGGTAGCATTTAGGATGCTTCCAGAGGTGGTGTGGAACATGCCACCCATGGGCACGGTGAATTTGCATGCCTCGCTCCTGCCCCAGTATCGGGGTGCTGCACCGATCAATCATGCCATCATGAATGGCGCGCAAAAAAGTGGTGTGACCACCTTCCTCCTCCAACACGAGATCGACACCGGCCATATTCTGTTAGCGAAAGAGGTCGGCATTGACCCTGAAGATACGGCAGGAGATCTACACGATAAATTAATGCATGTGGGGGCTGCGTTACTCGTCCAAACCGTTCAGGCCATGAAAGCGGGCACGATCACGCCAAAACCACAGGATCTCAGTAGGATAGGGACATTACATGAAGCTCCAAAGATATTCAAAGAAGATGCTGAAATTGATTGGGAACAATCGATCGAGCGGATCCACAATCATATTCGGGGACTCAGCCCCTATCCTGCCGCCTATACCTACCTGAAAGGAAAACTATTTAAAATTTTTAGGTCAAAAAAAATCGCAGCTGCTGAGGGAAATGTACTTCCTCAGCCCGGCTCGCCGGAATCCGATGGGAAAACCTACCTACGTTTTGCAGCTTCCGACGGATACATCGAAGCGATAGAAATTCAAGCAGAAGGGAAAAAGAAAATGCCGATCGCAGACTTTTTAAGAGGATATTCCTGGTCCGATTGATCAGACGCTACATCAAAAAAAGGGTCGAATAAGTGAATACTCGACCCTACATCTACCTATGAAAAACATGCCCTATGGGAGGGCATTACAAATGTAGATTTACTTTCAACATTGCTAAAGCTTTTACCCAAATTTTAGTTTAAATGTAGAATTTTAACTACATACCTCGCCCAGTTCAGCGTTTGGAGGGAACAAAATTCACCAAAATTCTATGTTTTTGATTTTTTACTTATATTTTTACCATAAATAACCAGATGGGTATTTCTAACAATTTCTACAAAAGAGATTAGAAATTCTTGAAAAGCTTGATTGAAAAGATGAGCATAGACCTGTTAGAGGAATATATAGAGTCGGGGAATGGCCCTGGAATGGAGCGCTTATTAAGTTCCCGCCCTAGCCTTGCTTCGGAACCTACCAGTCATGGCATTAGCCCACTATTGCTATGTTGCTACTATCAAAAACCACAATTGGCCGACATCATTTTAAAAAGAGTCGAAGAACTGCCCTTATTCGAGGCCGCTGCCCTCGGAGTCTTAGAAGTGGTGAGCGCGATCGTTGAAGATGATCCCAGTGCATTGGATCGTGTTTCCGATCATGGGTTTAGCGCCCTCGCATTGGCCTCAGAGTTTGGTCAAATCGAAGTGTTGCGCTATTTGCTCGCCAAACATGCTGACCCCAATCAACCCTCCCAAAATGGCTACCTGGTTTACCCACTACATACCGCCATCAGTGGGAACAATATTCAAGTCGCTAAAATGCTCCTGGAAGCCAATGCGGAGGTCAATGTCATGCAATCCAGCAGACAAAGCCCCCTTCATCTGGCAGCCCAGTCAGGAAATATTGATTTGATCATTCTGCTTTTGGAATATGGGGCAGATGTGGAATTAAAAAACGATCAGGGTCAAACACCTTCAGATTTGGCCGCAGAACGAGGGCATGTAGAGATTGCGGCTATCTTGAGAATCTAGGTGCCTTTCATTTTTCTTCATCGTTTACTGCAATCCTCTCCCGCGTGTTTGTAATTTTCATACATGGTATCGGATCCGGCTAACAACGTTTGACCCAAAACTTTCAGCGAATACCCACCTTCTAAAAGCATTTTAGCATATCCTTGTTTACAAATGGGATTAAAATAAATAGAAGATCCGGTCGTAAATGCGAAGAAGACATAGGCCACCTCCTGACCAGCTATCTTTAAACCGATGCGAGGAAAGGCAAAACCGAACTGCAAATCTACCGTCGTACCGAAGCTGGCCGAATCAAAGGTCCCCTCTAAAATATCCCCGCTATTTATGCCGCCTGTCGCCTGTACCTCCGTTCCTTTGTAGGTAAAACCAGCCTGTCCATCGTAGGTGACACGACTCTTCCCGGTAGCTGAAGACATCGCGCTGGTAATGGTCATATCAGAAACAAACTGAAGTCCCACCTCGACTGACATCGGAATGGGATTGGGTATAGGTCCCATGGGCGTGGGCAAAACGCGGATCGGAAAGGAAAATGCGAGGTCCGGCAAGGGTAGACTATGCGAACTCGAGTATCCACCCGCTACAGCCATAGAAATCTCAAATTCTCCTTTTAGTCCTTTATTATCGGAATTAAATCGGTCCAATTTCCCGTCTTTAATGACGATCTCAGTCTGCTGGCTTGGCAGTGAGGCTGTTCCTGAAGCGACAAAGCTGGCCGTTTCACCTTTCGCCATTTTAAATTCAAATTGACACGACACGATCCGCCCCCCAGTCATAATGGGCGTAATGGTGATGGTGTGGGCGACTCCCCCATGGTTAATGGTAGAAGTGATCGGTTCAATCCCACCGTCGTTGGCCCGAATACTGGAAGAGAGCGTCAATCCATCTTTCAGCAATTCCTGCCCACCCATTCGAATCGAGGTCGCATCCCCCCAATCCAACTGCGTATCGAAAGATAAGGAACCGTTCTTTATGACATCCGTCACTACAGCGTCTTCCGTCTCCATGATGTACTGATCACCCGAAGACCTCACCGACTTGACTTTACGTAACATTTCGCCGGGCACTAATATGGTTTCTCCTACTTTGGGCTGAGACTGAAATGCAGCACTTTTTAGCGTATAGATTTGACGTTCTTCGTCCACGGAAACGATCACATCGGCTGGGTTAGTGTCCACAATTACCGCATTCTGATTGTATTCAAATTCTCCAGGCTTTGGATCATTTCTGGGATCATCATGCTTATCTTTGGTACATGACTGCAGGACCAATCCCGCACAAAAGAGCATAAGGACCAATCGGAGGTGTTTACTTCTTTTCATATTTCGTTTTTTAGTCTATCATTTACGATTCCTATTTTTTTATAGGGACTTTAAAACTTAATACTGAAAAGGGAAGAAAGTAAACATCGTGCTTGTCACAATTACACTTTGTTAAGCACAGCTGTTGTTATAATTCCTATAATTAAAACTCCGCTCGCACCTAGTATGTTTCTTATTGGTTTCCAAGTAGATTTTCCGCTACAAATCGCTCGCAATATTTTTTAATTTGCTGTCGGACTTGTCTGAACTGTTCGTTTATCTCTTCATCTGTTCCAGTTGCTTTGGCTGGGTCTGAAAAGTCGTGATGAAACTTCTTTGCTTTGGTTGGAAAAAATGGACAACGTTCTTTGGCATTGTCGCAAACTGTAATGACAAAATCAAAATCAATGTCGTCATATTCATCCATGTTGTTTGACGTATGTTTTGAAATATCAATCCCGTCTTCGTGCATTATTGCAACAGCTTTTGGGTTTACTCCGTGTGTTTCGACACCTGCACTATAAACCGCTGCTTTTCCGTTCGCAAAATGTCGTAAATAACCTTCAGCTATCTGACTTCTGCAACTGTTTCCTGTGCAAAGCACTAAAATTTTCTTTG
>DASRQK010000118.1:0-7909 GCA_035645875.1 Sphingobacteriaceae bacterium
CGCCGTCGATGCACAGGGCAGTGTGATTTTTGGCGATGAACCTCAAAATCGAATTATTCCCGGAATGGGCGCGAGCCGCCTATCTGACTTTTTAATTCATCAGCAGGTGGACAGCGTGGTATTGATTTCCGATCGGGAAACAGTCGAGGGATGTCATCAGCTACTGAAAACTGAAAGTATTTTAGCTGGTGGTTCTTCGGGCGCTATTGTGAAAGCGATGGAGAAAACCCTGCCCCAAATGCCGAAAGGCGCTACCGTGGTGGCCATTTTTGCAGACAATGGGGAACGATATCTGAAGACTATTTATTCGGAAGCGTGGATTCGGGAACAATTTAAGATGCAGGCCGTATGATTTGGAAAACCCAACACATCTCCCCGGCTGCTCGAAATGCTCAGGGCTTTATTCAAAATTGGATCAATGCACAAAGCCTGCCCAGCTCAAATTCCGATTCGGCTTTTGAAATAGGAATTGTGGGAGGTGGACCAAAAGGGTTATACGCCTTAGAGGAATTGTTCCGCAAGGTGAGGGAAAATCAGACCCCGGATACATTCAGGGTTTGGTGGTGGAATGAAACGCAGCATTTTGGGAGTGGGCCGAATTACCGAGCGGATCAGCCCGATTATTTATTAATCAATTATTGTATCGGTCACGTGGATGCTTGGGATCGATCAGCACCGCAAAATCCCGAACAGCTCAATTTGGTGCAATGGATAGCGAAAAATAAAATGACTGATCGACCGGTTCAGGAATCGGACTTCGCCTCGAGAGCGCTCGTCGGTTGCTATCTTCAAGATGTGCTCAGGCAGGTCATCCAATCTAAACCGGATCAAATCGAACTTCTGTTCATCCCGGAAAAGGTGAACACGATTAAAACGGGGCCCAATGCCAGACTCATAGTCGAAACCCGCCATCATCAGCGGATAATAGACCATCTTTTACTCGCCACCGGACATTGCTACCAAAACACACCAATCGCAGCATTCGAAGGCAGCCGATTACCCGAGCATTACTTTAAATCTCCTTACCCGATTCAGGTACTCGATAAAATTCCGGATCGAGCGCGTGTAGGTATCATTGGTTGGGGGCTCACTTTTATAGATGTGGCCCTGGCGTTGACCGAAGGTCGGGGCGGAAGCTTTGATGAAGCGGGTAAATATGATTCCAGTGGAATGGAACCTGTAATGATTCCTTTTTCCAGAAATCAGCTGCCCATTATGCCTCGCGGTCCCGTTTATGGAAAAGAAACATACACTTTGCAATACCTGGACGAGGAATGGTGTCAATCCATGAAAACCATGGCCCGAGACAGAAAGTTAGATTTTCAGGAAGATGTATTTCCTTGGTTAGAGCAGGAATTGAAATTCGCCTACTACAGCACGCTGCTTCAAACGCGATCGGTAGACGAAGTGGAGGAGTACATCCGATCACTCCCTGAAAACCAAAGATTCACCTATCGGAAATTTCTGTTTCCCAAAATTCCTAAAGCGGATACGGCTCAGAAAGCCTATATTCGCTATATTGAATTTTTGATCGAAGAAGCGGAAAAGGGGGAATTGAAAAGCCCCTTGATGGCAGCGGCTGCCGTATGGCGTGAAGCATCACCCTTTATAGCAGATTTATATCAATCGGGAGGCTTTACCGGTCCTTCCCAACAATATTTAGATCAAGTGTTATTCGGAGCTTTTTGTCGCACCAGCTATGGCCCGCCCATTGACAATATGAAGAAAATACTCGCTTTATTAAAGGCAGGCATTATAAAAGTTCCTTGGATGGGGAAAACCGATTTGCTTTACGAGGAGAAGGAAGGGAGTTTCCGACTGCAAACTGTGCAAAAGGAAGAAAAAGTGGATTATATCGTGGACGCGCGAATTGGTCGACCTGATTTAAATCAAGGCAATTCCACTTTGTACCAATCCTTATTCGATAGTGGGATGGTCAAGCCGTTTGAAAATCAGGGTTACGTACCCGGATGCGCAGCGATGGACGATGCCGGGAAGGTCATTCATCCTGCTCGTATCCCCTTGTATTTTTATGGGACCAATACCGAAGGGGTGATGTTAGATAATGATTCATTGTCCCGAAAGAAAAATAACCTGGCGTCCCGGTGGGTGGCCGGCGTATTAAAAAGTAAAACCGAGATAACGACATGCGATTAACACCATTACTGCATCCTTGGGTGAAAAAATTGATGGCTGATCCTGCGCCTTTGCATGCGGCAGTCGATCAGTACGATTCTCCACTGAACGTACATAATCTAACTCCGTTTTTGGAGAATATTTCAGCGTATCAGGCTGTGTTGAAGGAATTGAGCGTAAGACACAAACTGTTTTTTGCGCGCAAGGCGAATAAATGTATGGCTTTTCCGATCGCTGCGGCACAGGCGGGAACGGGAGCCGATACAGCCAGTTATCGGGAATTGAAACAGTGTTTGGATGCCGGAATGGATGCGAAAGACCTGATTCTCACGGCTGCGGTGAAGAACGAAAAGCTGCTACGACTCGCGGTGGATCATCAAGTCTGCATGGTCTTGGATAATGTCGATGAATGGGAATTGCTCAAAAACATCATCGCCGAAAAAAAGAAAAAGGTAGCGGTCATGATTCGATTGGGTGGGTTCCAATTTGAAGGCAAGACACTACCGACGCGATTTGGATTTCCTTTAACGAAGGCATGTGAATTCATTCAAAATATCCACCATCACGAACCTTATGTAGATTTTGCCGGTTTGCATTTTCATTTAAATGGGTATTCTATTGACCAACGTGTCGCGGCCCTGGAGCAATCCATACAACTGGTGGATCGATTGCGAAATTCGGGCATTAGCACACCGTCGTTGGATATGGGGGGTGGTTTATTGATGAATTACCTGTCCAGCGAGGCAGAGTGGGAGACTTTCAATCGTGAATTGAAACGCGCGATATTAGGAAAACGCTCGCCTATCACCTATCAGAATGACCCATTAGGAATCATTAAGGTGGCCGATCGGCTTTACGGCGAGCCCACTGTGTATCCCTATTTTAACGACTGCCATAAATCGCAGATGTTAAAAGCCATTTTGACTGCGGAGTCAACGGTTTATCAGAAACCCATTTATCAATTATTGCAGGAGCGTGATATAGAATTTCGAATGGAGCCTGGTCGATCTTTATTGGATCAATGCGGCATCACTGTAGCTAAAGTAGCGTTTCGTAAAAAAGATACGGACGGTAACTGGTTGTTTGGTTTGGAGATGAATCGTACACAGATGAGAAGCTCCAGTGCCGATTTTCTATTGGACCCCATTCACCTTCCTCGCATGAAAGATGAGGTGTGGAGCCAGGAAGCGTCCAGCCCGGTGAAAGGCTTTTTGGTGGGTGCTTACTGCTTAGAACAAGAGCTCATTTTAAAGCGTCAGCTGGTATTTTCACATTTTCCACAAGTAGGTGACCTCCTGGTTTTCCCCAATACAGGTGGGTACATGATGCATTTCTTTGAATCTGAAGCACATTTGTTCGAGCTGGCCACCAATGTGATCATGGTCAATGATACCGATTTTGTGGAGGATCATTAAAATAGGGTCGATGGAATCTGCCTTTAGAACAAGGTATGGTTATGGTCTCATCTTTTCTCGGCAAAGACGTACGAATGGCTTTTTTACTCGAAATAGTCATGGTATTCATTCAGTCTATGAACCATACCTAAAGCAATCTCGCTCAATCCAGTGGTATCGGTCGCATTTTCCAAGGTGCCAGCTTGCTTCAATACAGGGAGGAACCAATTATGCAAGGCTGCATCGGCTTCTCCTTCCATGCTGCACTCCTGGATCATGACGTTTATAGCGTCATTGATGTCACTGCCGAATGTTTGGTAGTCTTCCAATGTCTTATCAGTATCTGTTTTAAATGCTTCACCAATGGAAATGAGAACTGCCGCATTCTTGTTTGTTGGTTCATCAGCCTGCCATTTGGAACCGTTGTTCAGGGTTAGCATATCCGGAGCATCTCCTTCGTGATCGTGATCATGGTCATGATCGTGGTCGTGGTCGTGATCATGGTCGTGATCATGGTCGTGGTCGTGCACATGTTCAGCCGTTTGCTCTTGTTCTTTCGTGTTTTGGTTGCACGATTGGAGCAAAATAAAAAGGAAAGCTAGACCAAATGCCAAAAAAAAGTTAGGGACAATTTTTTTCATAATTTTTCATCTTAATGAGTAGACCATAATTTAGACTTTTCAGGAATACGCTCAACGTGAGCGTTGCAAAATTGTGAAACAAGGTACGAACTTTTTTTTAAATGACATAATTAGTCGGGGTGGCAGGAGTGGCTGCGTCGCGCATCGGCCCGCACGCCACCGGCAGCCATCCTGAGTGGGGGGAGGTCTTAAATCAAAGAAGCCGGGCGCTGCGCGCCTGGGCTTTTGTCATTTTCTGACTCGCTCAAATGAATTTGGCTCGCCTTAAAATGACAAAAGCCCTTCGTCGATGACGAAAGGCTTCTTTGTTTTAGTCGGGGTGGCAGGATTCGAACCTACGACCTCCACATCCCAAATGTGGCGCGATACCGGGCTACGCTACACCCCGAACTCTGGTTGCAATATTTGAAGCAGAAAAACCCGATTCCCTATTGCGGTGTGCAAAATTAAACAAATCTATTGAAGATCCAAATTAAATTTATTTTTCTTTTTATTTCTTCAATTTGTGGGTCTATCGTATCTTTGTGAATGCATTGAAAATGTGTGGGATTGTTTTTCAAAAAAAACGTTTTTTTATTTGAGAAATAATCGCTAATATTGCAGTCCGAATTTCACAGGTGAAATATCGGCTTTAATTACTCAAAATCATGGATTTAATTAAATTTGTAGAAGAGCAAGCGGTTGTCAATGATAACCTTCCTGAGTTTAAAGCAGGAGATACGATCAGTGTACATTATAAAATCCGCGAGGGAAATAAGGAGCGGGTTCAGGTTTATCAGGGTGTAGTGATCCAAATGAATAGTGTTGGTATAAACAAGACATTCACCGTTCGCAAGATTTCTAATGGCGTAGGCGTGGAGCGTATTTTTCCTGTGAATTCCCCAAATATTGAGAAAATTGAGGTGAATAGCCACGGTAAAGTTCGTCGTTCCAAACTATTTTACCTGCGTGGTAGAACGGGTAAAGCAGCTCGTATTAAAGCAAAACGCATGACGAAGTAATTCGTTTTTAATAAATATTTTTAAGCTAAAAATCCTGGCCATAAAACATGGGCAGGATTTTTCTATTTTATAGATCACCACTCATAATTCCAGAAATCGACGAATCTTCTCCCGGTGGCGATGATACATTCTTTCTGCTAATTCGATCATATCGTCTAAAAGTTCTGGATCCGTAGTATCCATCGGCACAGGATGACCAGCGAGGCGTGAGGTGCTAATATCCATATCGTCGAAGGCAGGATCAATCCGAATCAGGTGGTTATCAGGAAGCACATGTCGTGCATAATAGATGGTGCTTTGCACATTAGCTTCTGTGATCAGCTGTGGCAAATACCGAATCCATTGTAGATTCCCCCAGTTCCCTCTCCCTATTTTCGAAGCTTCAATGCGATTTAGATTTGAGGTACCTGTTCCCAAAGACAGTACATGAATGTCATCCCGCTTGATTTGTAAACCCTTGAATCCGCTTTCTAAGTATTGACCCTTCTCCGCACCCACTTCTTTCGAATCATTCATGGCATAGGCGATAGCAGCCATGGCGGGATTGTTCATGGCGACTCCTCCATCGATGAACTTTCGCTGATAAATCGGAAACAGGGTGGGGGCCGCTGATGTTTTCAGCGCGAGATCGACCAATTTCACCTGCTGGTCTCGCTGAAAGGCCGAATGAAAAATATAAGGCCTATAGTTTTTATTTCTATCCGCTTCATCTTCGGGATTCAGGTCAAAACTGCATACCATGACTTCCTTCTTCATGCCTCCCAACCAATCCTGCGCATGCAGATCGCCCAAGGTATGTTCTCCCAGGATGGATTTTAGAATTTTTTTAAGGTTTTTATGTTGATAATCCGCCTGCATATGCTCGTCCAATCCGCTAAGTCGATCAAATATACTTTCCTTAAAGATCTTTTTAGCTTCTTGATGATAAAGTTGAACCATCCGGCCTGCGGAAATCCCACAGCCCAGTCCGAGACAAATGATCCCGCCAGTAGAGGTGCCTGCCATCACATCGAACCAACTGGGGGTGAATTCCCCATAATCTTGTTCAATGCAATCGAGAATTTTAGCCGGGATGAGGCCCCTGGTCCCGCCCCCATCAATGGAAAGGATCTTAAAAGCCATAAGATTTATAAATTGGTTCTGGACTAATATACTATTATTTGGTGTTATTGTAATAATAAAGTAGATTTACCATTCATTAATCCTGAATTATGAAAAGACTTTCTGTTTTATTTTTGTCCTTTGCTGGATTGATCCTGGGCCCTTTTTTCGCTCATGGACAAGCTGCAGCCCACTTGGAAAAATTGTACGAGCAGGCCAGTGAGGTTTCTGGACTGGTGATCCGTTATCAAAACGACATGGCGGCGATACAATACTTTTATAGTCCCCTGTCCAGTGGAAGGGGCTTTGGTTCCGCTCAAGTTCACGCTCCTGAACAAATGGATCGACTGATGCGACTAAACCAGGATTTCTTGACCGAAATGCGAGATTTGGATTTCGATGGCTTTAGTATCCATGGAAAGGTGGATTACGTCCTGTTAAAGAACAAAATAGAGCGAAGCTTGTCCGATTTGAAGAAGCAACAGGACTTATATGCCGAGATTCGTTCGCATCTTCCCTTTGCCGAAACCATTTATGCCTTCGAGCAGAAAAGGAGGCGGGGAACTTCCGTGGATGGAGAAGATGTGGCGGGGCAATTGCACGAAGCCCTGCAGCAGTTGAATCAAGCTAAGGCGGATTTGGCGGATTTACCTGATTTGGATGAGGAGCAATCCCGTTATCTGTCAGCAACGGTTCGGAATCTGAAAAGCCGACTTCAAAGCGCGTATGAATTTTATTATGGATACGATCCCATGTTTAATTGGTGGGTCCCTGAGCCGTATAAAGCGTTGGATCAAGAATTGGAGACCTTTGCGAATTTGGCAGACAAGAAAAGCAATGCGCAGGTATTTGATGATGGATCGGAGATTGGGGGTAAGCCGATTGGTCGCGCTGAATTGACCAGCCAGCTTTTGGATGAAATGATTCCCTATCAGCCCGATGAATTATTGCGACTGGCTGAACAGGAATTTGCTTGGGCGGAAGCCGAGCTGCTGAAAGCTTCCCGGGAAATGGGTTTTGGGGACGATTGGCGGGCTGCGCAGGAAAAAGTGAAAAACGCCTATGTGCCACCCGGGCAGCAGCCCGAAACATTGATCCGCTTGAATCAAGACGCCCTGGACTTTATCGAGGCGCATGACTTATTGAGCATGCCGGATCTGGCGCACGAGACTTGGGGCATGGTGATGATGAGTCCGGAGCAACAATTGGTCAGTCCATTTTTTCTGGGAGGACGAAATATATTGATCGCTTATCCGACACACGAGATGAGCCATGAACGCAAGCTCATGGCAATGCGAGGGAACAATCCTTATTTTGCCCGGGGCATTGTCCAGCACGAATTGGTCCCTGGGCATCACCTGCAATATTTTATGAACAGCCGTTATAAGCCGTACCGTGCGGCGAACTTTCGCACGCCGTTTTGGACCGAAGGCTGGACGTTGTATTGGGAATTGTTATTGTATGATATGGGCTTTCCGAAAACCCCAGAAGAGCGGATAGGTATGCTTTTTTGGCGTATGCACCGTTGCGCCCGAATCACCTTTTCGATCAAATATCACCTGGGCGAGTGGACGCCTCAGCAATGTATAGATTATTTGGTGGATCGCGTCGGGCATGAGCCTTCTACGGCACACGG
>DASRQK010000119.1:0-8820 GCA_035645875.1 Sphingobacteriaceae bacterium
CGGAGCAAATCATCTATTCCCCATTCAGTCACCCTGCGCTGTGGCTCGACAAAAGCCCAGCTGCAGCATCGACTTTTCAGGATTGGGCCGAAAAAACGGTTACCCGGATTAATCAAAGTAGCGCTAAACAATTTTTGATTATCAGCAACAGTTTTGATAACATCATTCCACAGCTTTTTGATTACAGTCCTTTTTTAGAGGTCGATACAGATAAAGAGCTGCATTTCCTACTGGATGATTCGCATGGTCTGGGCATGTTCCACCCGGATCAAAGCTCGGTACACCATTTTTTCAACACACCTGGCCAGAATATCAAACTCACGGCGGTCGCTTCCATGGCAAAGGGCTTGGGCATAGACGCGGGCCTCATCCTTGGGGATAGACAAACGGTCGCTGCCCTCCGTCAAACCGGTGTATTTATCGGGGCATCTCCTTCCGCACCGGCATTTTTACATGCGTTTAGTCAGGGTGAACACCTGTACCAAAACCAATGGAGAAAACTTCAGGAGAACATCTCCATTTTCAGAGCTGGACTGCGAACAAAAGGAACCGAATCCGAATGGAAGTTTATTTCAAATTACCCCGTTTTTTACCGGCCGGATCATCCTTATGCCGATCATTTAGAAGCTCATGGGATATTAGTTTCCAGCTTTCCTTATCCCGACCCGAATGATCCGCCCTTGGACCGAATCGTAATCAGTGCGGCCCATGAGGAAGAAGACCTGAAAAAACTGCTTGCGCTTTTATAGGAAGTAGTTAAGCTGGAATCATATCCTTGTCCTGTTCCTCACGTTCCCAAAATCGATGATGTGCAATGCACTGGGCAAAGGAGCTCGCAAAACTGTCTAAAGTGGCATGATCTGTAGTGGTGACCACACCCAACGTAACATTCGTTTTCTCAGTAGTATTTGAATTGTTTATTACGTTCTTTAAATGACGAAGCGCTGAGTGATTTAATAATTCTATAGCTTCCCCTTGTAAAGCTAATGGCTTGCAGTGCTTGTACGCTTCGTTAATGAAGTGCAAAACATCACCTTGTTTTGACATCTTATCAATGCTTTTTTCACCTCCAGGAATATAAATCGCATCATACAGTACGGATGCGGTGGTGACATGACTTTTATCGACCGGAACGGATTGACCATTGGATGCCAAAAGATCCCCTTGATATTTTGAAACTACCTCTATGGTCGCTTTCCCCTCTTCCAACTTATCTTTCACTGCTATGTAGGCCTCATAATCAAAACCTTCATCTATTAACACCGCTATTTTCCGCCCCTGAATCGTGTCTTTTTTTAAACCTGACATACTCAACGCTGGAGAGTGATCTACTGTTCTTTTCCCTTGCTGGGGTGGGAGCGCATCTTGGGCCACTTCTTTGATCTTAGCTTCATCTTCAGGCGGATCTACTGCAATTCCACGTGCCACCGCTGCTGCTAATTCACGATCCACATTGGCGAGCATATATACCATACGCTGTCGAATCGATTTATCTTCCACCTTACCCAGCTCAAAATGAAAGGCATCTAAGATATGTCGTTTTTCAGGGGCGGTTTGGCTATCGTAAAAAAGCTTAGCTTGTGAAAAATAATCTTTAAAACTGTCACTCCGTTCTCTTATTTTATGTCCCTCCACTTTTTCCATATGATGGACAAATCCACCCATTTTTTCGGGAGCCATCATCGGACATCCCCCACCTCGAGAATTGGGAAAGTAATTTGTTTTACCCTTATTAATGGTCTGTCGCATGTAGCCATCCCGTTGATTATTGTGCACAGGTGCTGCCGGACGATTAATCGGTATTTCGTTAAAATTAGGTCCGCCCAGCCTGATCAGTTGGGTGTCCACATAGGAAAACAACCGACCTTGTAATAAGGGATCATTCGTAAAATCAATCCCAGGAATCACATGTCCTGGGTGGAAAGCAATCTGCTCAGTTTCGGCAAAAAAGTTATCCAGATTACGATTTAAGGTCATTTTACCGATCATTTTTACCGGGACAAGCTCCTCGGGAATAATTTTGGTAGGATCCAAAAGATCAAAACCAAAGGCAAACTCATCCTCTGGATCGACCACTTGGACCCCCAGCTCAAATTCTGGAAAATTCCCCGACTCAATGGCTTCCCACAAATCACGGCGATTAAAATCTGGATCCTTCCCTGCTACTTTTTGCATTTCATCCCAGACCATAGCATGTACACCAGCCACCGGTTTCCAATGAAATTTCACAAATTTCGAATCTCCGTTTTCATTAATGAACCGGAAGGTGTGAACACCAAAGCCCTCCATCATCGCATAACTGCGTGGAAGTGCTCGATCTGAAAGCACCCACATAATCATGTGCATGGCTTCAGGCATCAAGGAGATAAAGTCCCAAAAATTATCATGCGCTGCTGATGCCTGAGGCATCTCATGATGGGGTTCGGGCTTTATAGCATGTACCAAATCAGGGAATTTGATTCCATCTTGGATAAAGAAGACAGGCATGTTATTACCTACTAAATCCCAATTTCCTTCTTCTGTATAAAACTTAGTAGCAAAACCTCTGGCATCTCTCACATTATCCGCTGAGCCACGGGAACCAACCACGGTAGAAAAGCGCACAAAGACGGGGGTTTTACGCCCTGGTTCATTGAATAATTTTGCCTTTGTCAGCTCCGGAATCGGGCCATAGCTTTCAAAATAACCATGAGCACCCGATCCTCTGGCATGAACCACACGTTCCGGAATACGTTCATGGTCAAAATGCGTCATCTTTTCCCTAAAATGGAAATCTTCCATCAGCGTGGGTCCACGCTGACCCGCTTTTAATGAATCATCCGTATGGTTAATTCTAACCCCGGTACTGGTGGTTAAATATGCGCCGCTGGAATCTGTCGTGTGCTGCTCCAATCCATCCTGTCCATTTGTTTTTGTGCCTTTGTCCTTTGCCATATCCTACTGTTTAAAGAGATCATTCTGTTTAAAGTGGTGTAGGCATAGAACGGATTCCGTGCGGATATGGTTGGATATTTTTTGAATTAACGAGCTGATTATAATATTCTACCGATATTATAATATTTCGCCGAGGAGCGCCGTGTAAAGCTCTATTCCGGAGTGGATTTCCTGAATTTCTATAAACTCATCCGCACTATGTGAACGTGCAGAGTCTCCCGGGCCCATTTTCAGCGAAGGAATAGATAGTAAAGCTTGATCACTCATCGTAGGCGAACCGTAGGTGTTCAATCCGAGGGCCAATCCTGCCTGCACGATGGGATGATCCAGTGGAATAGAAGAGGACTTCAGGCGGGTGGATCGAGGCTTCACCTCCGCCTGTACATGTTCCCGGATAATGCTAAGCAGCTCATCATGCGTATAATATTCGTTCAGTCTGACGTCCACTACAAAGTTGCAACTCGCAGGGACCACATTATGTTGGGAACCGGCCTGAATCATGGTCACACTCATTTTGACCGGCCCGGTCAAATCAGAAATCAAAGGAAAACGGTACTGCTCAAACCAACGGATGTCCTCCATCGCCTTGTAGATCGCATTGTCACCCTCGTCTCGGGCCGCATGGCCCGATTCCCCGTACACCGTACAATCGAGCACCATCAGGCCCTTCTCGGCCACGGCCATTTGCATGAGCGTGGGCTCGCCGACGATCGCAAAATCCAAGGCCCCGAGCTCGGGCAAAATAGATTCGATTCCACCACGGCCGGAGATCTCCTCCTCGGCGGTAGCAGCAAAGCATAAGTTGTACCGCAGCTTTTCTTTTCTTTCAAAATAAAGAAAAGCTGCGGCCAACGAAACCAAACACCCGCCGGCATCGTTACTGCCCAAGCCATAGAGCCTGCCCCCTTCCAGATCCGGACGAAAAGGATCGCGGGTATAGCCGGCATTGGGTTTTACGGTATCGTGGTGGGAATTGAGTAAGATCGTAGGCTTATCGGGATCGAAATAGCGATTAAAAGCCCACACATTATTCCCCTGGCGGAACACCTGCACGCCACGGGAAGTTAGAAACTCCGAAATCAAATCAGCCGTTCCGGCCTCCTCCCTGCTGAAAGAAGGGATCCGGATCAACTCCTTTAATAAGGCTATGCATTCGTCCCACATATGATTATCCCTGATACAATCCATCCGCTTTCAATGCGGATAATTTGATTCCCTTGATAAAAGCGGAGCTAAAACCGTGGTGCTCCATTTCATTGAGGCCCGCGATCGTACAACCCTTTGGTGAAGTGACTTTATCGATCTCCCCTTCCGGATGCGTTTGCATCTTGGACAATAAATCAGCCGCACCTTTCGCGGTCTGTACCGCCATTTTCAGTGCATCATGGGCATGAAAACCGATCTCCACACCGCCTTGAGAGGCCGCACGAATTCCCCGGAGGAAAAATGCAATTCCACAGGCGCATAGCGCAGTCGCTGAAGTCATCAAATCTTCGTGGATGCTGATCACCTCGCCGACGGATTCGAAAAGTCGTTCTACCCGAGCCACACTTTCATTCGATGCTACATCGGTGGCCACGCAGGTCATGGATTCGCCGATGGCGATTGCCGTATTCGGCATGGCGCGCACGATTTCTACGCCCTCTCCCAGACGCGTCCGAATATCGCCACAGCTCGCACCCGAGACCACTGAAACGACCAAAGGCCGAACCTGACCGATCACAGGGGCCAGCTCGTCCAAGACCTGAGCCAATTGCTGAGGAAGGATCGCCAGCACCACTATCGAACTGCTTCTGACCGCTTCTACATTGTCCCCAGTCACCTGAAAACCTTCGGGAACAGCTTCCGTCAAGGCGCCAACATTCCTTCGGGTTAGCGTAATATGCTCTGGTTGCATTCCACCACGCTGAACCAAGCCGCGTGCTAGGGAAAATCCAATATTACCACTACCAATGATCGCTATTTTATCCATTTCATTTATTTCTTAAGCACAATTTTAGTCCCCGCCCGGGCATTTTGAATCAAATGCAAGGCACTGGCCTCACCGATGAATATGCCCGTAACGCCTTTACCTAAAGCATCAAAAGCATTTTGCAGCTTAGGGATCATACCGGCGGCCACGGTACCTACTTTTTGCATGCGTTCAAAATCCGTAACGCTCATCTCCGGAATGACAGACTGGGGATCGGTCACATCGCGCATGACACCCGGCTTTTCAAAGCAGTAAATCAATGTACTTTCATAAATGGACGTCATGGCCACCGCGAGAGCTGATGCAATGGTATCGGCATTGGTATTCAATAATTGACCCTGACCATTATGCGTAATGGCGGAAAAAACAGGTGTAAACCCGCCGTCCAAAAACTTTTTTATGTTCGGTACATTCACTGAATCGTACATGACATCACCCACAAAACCATAATCCACCTCCTTTACCGGGCGTTTCATGGTTTGTATGACGTTCCCATCGGCACCGCTCAAGCCCACAGCATCACAGCCGAGCGCCTGGAGTTTGGAGACAATGGTTTTATTGGTCAAGCCGGCGTAAACCATGGTGGTGACCTGAAGTGTATCCTCATCGGTAATTCGCCGACCATCCACCATATCCACCTTAATTCCAAGGCGTTCGGACAGCGATGAGGCCAATTTTCCTCCTCCATGCACCAAGATCTTTTTTCCCGGTAACGCTGCGAATTTCTCCAGGAAATCCTGCAAAGCCCTGCGATCATCGATGACATTTCCCCCTATCTTTACGATCAATAATCTTGAAGACGACATAGTTGTTAGATTGTAGGTTTTCGATTAAAAAACGCTTTATGATAATTTTTCTAATAATTGTTTCAAGACGACCTGTGCGGCCCAAACCCGATTGGAAGCCTCTTGGATGACCAAAGAATCAGTACTATCCAGAATATCCGCGGACAGTTCCAAGTTTCGCCGGACGGGCAGGCAGTGCATGACTTTCGCACCCGAAGTCTGGGCCAATTTCGATGGATCCAACAACCAATCGCCTTCTACAGGTGGCATGGCTCCATAATCTTCGTATGAGGACCAATTCTTCACGTACACAAAATCCGCCCCCGCTAAACCTTCATCCAAACGGTGCACGACCCTCGCCCCTTCCATAAATTCGGCTTTCAATTCATAGCCTTCCGGATGGGCGATCGTGAAATCCACCAGCCCTTGGTTTTGAGCGGTCAGCATCCATTCCGCAAAGGAATTGGGCACGGCTTGGGGCAATGCTTTCACATGTGGGGCCCAAGCTAAGACCACCTTGGGACGCTGAACCTTTTGCCAATGCTCAGTGATGGTGATTAAATCGGTCAGACTCTGCAAAGGATGTCGGGTAGCGCTCTCCAAACTCACCACCGGCACCGCAGCATACTGTGTGAATTTAGTATAAAAATCTTCGCTATAATCTTCTTCCCTGTCTTTCAGTTTCGGGAAAGAGCGCAAGCCCAGAATATCGCAATATTCGCCCATTACTGCGGCGGCTTCCCGAATATGTTCCACCGTACTGCCGTTCATGATGATCCCGTCCTGAGTCTCCAGTGCCCAGCCTTCTTTGTCCATGTTCAGAACCATCACGGTCATGCCCAGGTTCGCGGCAGCTTTTTGAGTGCTCATTCGAGTACGCAAACTGGGATTTAAGAATACCAGCCCCAAGGTTTTATTTTTACCTACATGTTGGTACTGATAAGGATCCGCTTTTAAGGCCAGGGCTTCTGCCACCAGCGCTTGAAGATCTCCCTCCACATCTTGTACCGAAAAAAATTGCTTCATACCTCTATTTTCAATGGTCTATACTTATCTATATGGTCAATGATCTATCCTTGCGAAAACACATTGCTTAAAAACGCTTGATCTGTTTTTCGAACTCACTTAAAAAATGGTCCGCTTCGGCTTTCTTTAGGTTCAATGCTGGAAGCAGTCGGATGACAGCAGGCTTGGCTTCTCCGGTAAAAATGCGGGATTCCATCAAAAGTTTCTTCCGCAATCCACTCAACTCTTCCGGCACATCAATTCCGATCATCAATCCTCGACCCCGCACCTCTTTTACGCGATCCATGCCGCGAAGCTCGGTCATAATATAAGCGCCCAGTGCGGACGCATTGTCCATCACTTGTTCGCCTTCCATCACTTCCAACACCGCTAAAGCTGCTGCACAACCCAAGTGATTACCTCCAAACGTGGTTCCTAACATGCCGTGAGCGGCTGGAATGCTTGGAGCAATGGCCACGGCTCCCATGGGAAAACCATTACCCATTCCCTTCGCCATGGTATACATATCGGCTTTCACACCCGAATAATCAAAAGAGAAGAACCGTCCCGACCGTCCGTATCCGCATTGAACCGAATCGGCGATAAAATAGGCGCCATAGTGGGTCGTCAACCTACGGACAGCTTGTAAAAACGTGTCGGTAGCGACGCGAATGCCGCCCACTCCTTGAATTCCTTCCAAGATCACGGCGGAAATTTCTTCACCTTGCTCGGAAAAAATGGCCTCCAGGGCTTCGACATCATTAAAAGGTACGCGGAGGATGTTTTCGGTCTCATTGACTGGCGCCACGATACGGGGATTGTCGGTGGCCGCTACCGCCAAAGAGGTTCGGCCATGAAAAGCGCCTGTAAAGGTGATCACTTTTTTCCTGCTGTTCTGGAATGATGCCAGCTTGATCGCATTTTCATTGGCTTCGGCGCCTGAATTGCATAAAAAGAGCTGGTAGTCCGCCTTTCCACTTACTTTTCCCATAAGCGCGGCCAGTTCCACCTGCAATGGATTTTCGATGGAATTTGAATAAAACCCCAAAGCCTGAGCCTGCTCCGTCAGCCGTTTCACGTAATGAGGATGACAATGCCCAATGGAAATCACGGCATGTCCCCCATAAAGATCCAAGTATTCCTGGCCATCCGCTGCCCAGACGGTAGTGCCTCTTCCTTTTACAATTTCAATCGGATTGATCGGATAAACGTCAAATAATTTCATGTTTTTAAAAAAAACCACACCTTTTTTAATGATTCAACGGGTGGGTTACAAATATACCTGTTGTGGAAGGCAATTCACAATAAGATTAACGCTTTGTCTGAATTTGGCCAAATATTTGCATTCCTGTGAAGTATGAATTATATTTATGGACTGGATATGTGTGATTTGTATAAATCTTAAACAAATAAATAATGAGATTATTAAGTATTTTAAGTCTGATGGTCATTTTCTTTTCTGCCTGTGTGAGCAAGAAAGAATACACCTCTTTGCAGGATGAACATCAAAGACTGACTGAACAACATCGGGAATTACGTCGGGAAAATGGTGAACGCCGGACCGAATTATCAGCGGCGAATGTACGGATTCAAAGCTTAGAAGAACAATTGGCGGCTGAAAAAGCCAATAATGCAGCGCTTCGTAATGATTTGGCTGCCCTTCAACATACCCTGGATAAAAGCATCACGCAAGGAATGCAAGGAAACATCAATATTTCCAAATTAGTGGATGAGATCAATGCTTCCAATCGCTACATTCAACACCTGGTCAATACCAAGAACAAGAGCGATTCACTAAACATGGTTTTAACCAATAATTTGACCCGATCACTGAGCCGGGAAGAATTACGTGATGTGGATGTGCAGGTATTGAAAGGCGTGGTTTACATTTCGCTTTCGGACAATATGCTTTATCGTTCGGGATCCTATTTAATTTCGGACCGAGCGGGAGAGACCCTGTCTAAAATCGCTAAGATCATCTTGGATTACAAGGACTATGACGTATTGGTCGAGGGGAATACCGATACGGTGCCGATCGCTCAAACGAACATCCGAAACAATTGGGACTTGAGTGTATTGCGTGCTTCTTCGGTGGTGCAGGCTCTGCAAAATGATTACGGTGTA
>DASRQK010000120.1:0-6216 GCA_035645875.1 Sphingobacteriaceae bacterium
GATACTTTTTTCATCATTTCAAAATAAAAATTAAAATAATCGTTGACTTAAGCGACGTATCCGATATCGGATTTGTGTGAGCCAGAGGCCCATGAGGATCCAACCCAGCGAAGCGGGATAGAGCACCAATTTCATGCTATTGTTCAAATCAAATTCTCCAAAGCCGGAGTTTCCGCCACTTCCGGGGTGCAGTGAATCGGTCATCTTAGGTAGGATATACATCAACACGATCATCACCGGGAACGCAAAAATATTATAAATAGCGCCTATTTTCGCTCTTTTTTGTTCCTCTTCCAAGGCATTTCTTAGCACCAAATATGCCAAGTACATCAGGGTAGCAATCGCTGATCCATTCACTTTCGCATCGTTTGGCCAAGGGTCGCCCCAGGTGAAATTGGCCCAAAGCATTCCGGTAGCCAGGCCCAAACCACAAAAGATAATCCCCACGTTTACACTCTCCACGGCAATGTGATCGTGTTCGAGTTTGCCGCTATTCAGGTAGCGGATGCTGTAAATGACTGAGATCAGGTAGAGGGTAAACATCGCAAACCACATGGGTAAGTGATAGTACAAAAGCCGAATGGTTTCGTTCACAATGGGTAATGCAGGGACCGAACCCAAAAGGCCTGCGATGAGGCTATAAAGAATCAATAAGACGCTCAGGGCTTTCCACCAATGCTTCATATCATGTGATTTTTCGCGTGGGACATTATTCCCTCCAAAGATAAGGAAATAACAACAAAGAAACAGCTACAGCGATGATATTTATAGCGACCAGAACCAAGATCTCCGGATAACTATCCGCCCTGGGCAGGCCGTTTATGGCATTATTCGATAACTCGATGAGAATAATCAATAGCGGGATCACGATGGGAAAACTTAGAACAGACATCAAGGTCATGTTATGACCCGCTTTTGCACTGATTCCCGACACCATAGTGAAGACTGATGCGAAGCTGATGCTTCCGAGAAAAACGGCCACGATATAGAGTGGGAAATCGACCAAAGGATTGCCAAAAATTACGGTGTAAACTACTAGGGCCAATGCCGTAAGCAGTATCATCAGCAGGCTATTGTATAGGATTTTAGAGAGAATAACCGCTTTAGCACTTACCATGCTGTAATAATAGAGCTGACGGGCAGCGCCTTCCTGAACGAAACTTTTGCTGATGGCATTGATCGAAGCGAACAGCAAAATAATCCAAAACAGCACATTCCAAGTCGTGGGATCAATGGATTGAAAGGCCTGATAGCACACGAAAATCGTGGATACCACATATAGTAGAATGCCGTTGATCGCATATTTCGATCGCCATTCCAGTATCATATCCTTTAGTAAAAGGTGCTTCACTTGCTGCCACGTGCTCATTTTAGCCCAATATTATACTTATTTTATGAATTCGAATTTATGAATTCGAAGTTTGCAGTCCGTATAAGTAACTGTACAAGCCGTCTTCGTCCTTCATCAATTCCTCATGCGTACCGTTGGCAATGGTTCTTCCCGCTTCCAGGACCAATATTTGATCCGCTTCCCGAATAGTCGATAAGCGATGGGCGATGATGATGGAAGTACGGTTCTTCATCAGTTCTTCCAAGGCTTGTTGTACCAATCGCTCTGATTCAGAGTCCAAGGAGGAAGTCGCTTCATCCAAAATTAAAATGGCCGGATCTTTTAACAGGGCTCGCGCAATGGCAATTCGCTGTCGCTGTCCACCGGACAATTTGACGCCTCGCTCACCCACTAAACTAGCGTAACCCTCTGGAAATTCGCTAATAAATTGATGTGCATTCGCTCTTTTTGCAGCTTGGATGATTTCTTTTTCGCTGGCTTCCAATCGGCCGTATGCGATATTGTCCCGAATCGAACCACCAAATAGTAACACGTCCTGGGGAACGACGGCGATTTGCTGTCGGAGGTCCATCAGTCTGAAAGCTTCCGAATCCTTTTCATCAAAGTAAATCTGTCCTTCGGATGGTTTATAAAACTGTAGGATCAATGATGCCATGGTGGATTTACCTGCACCACTGGGCCCCACGATGGCCAGTTTTTGACCCGAAGCAACATGAAAAGAAACTTCTTTGAGCACTTGGGTATCGTTTCGGCCGGGATATTGAAAACTGACACGGTCAAAGCGCAGATCGCCACTTATTTCTTCCTTCACTACATGATCTTCCGGCTTAAGGCTGATGGGTTCCCCTTGCTCATCCAGAATCTCCAGAACCCGTTCACTGGCACCCACTGCTTTTTGGACATTGGCATATAATTCAGGAAAACTTCCCATGGAGCCCGCTACGAAGATGGAATAAAGTATGTAGGTCGTGAGGTCTCCCACACTGATCTCGCCCGCCAATACCAAATTTGACCCAAACCATATGACGGCTACCACGGCTCCAAACAGGCAAAAAATAATGAAAGAAGCGAAAATCCCTCTAAAGGTGGCGCCTTTTACCGCCAATCGGACGACAGATTTTAGTGTCAACGCATAGCGATCCGCTTCGTAAAGTTCATTGGAGAAGGCTTTGACATTGCTGATGCCCTGAAGAGTTTCCTGTAAGACGGTGTTCGACTCGGCCAGTTTGTCTTGGGTGGCGCGTGAAAGTGTGCGAATATAGCGCCCAAAAAAAACCGCTGCCACGATTAAAACCGGTAAAATAGCGAGGTTCAATAGGGTAAGTTTGCCCGATACCATGAAGAGCAGGATCACACCACCGACCAATAAGATCACTTGACGGACCATTTCCGCAAGCGTAGTGGTCATGGTCTCCTGAATTTGAGCCAAATCCGTAGAAAGCCGGCTGTTTAATTCGCCTACTCTACGATTGGAAAAGAAATCGATGGGTAAGGTGATCAAATTGAAGTACGAATCTTTCCGAATGTCGGCTAAAGACTTTTCCGCGACCTCTACGAACAGTCGAATACGGAAAAACGAGACGATGGAAAGCCCCAATAATAAACCGAAGGAGAGCAAACCTATGGAGCGGAGGCTGGGATCCAACCAGGAGTAGGTCTGTCTACCCTGCGCACCATCGATCATGGCACCGAGTAAGGCTGGAAAAGCCAATGAGATAAAACTGGAAAGGAATAAGAATACGATTCCGATGAGAAATTTCGTCCGATATGGTCTCAAGTACCTTAACAGACGCCTGACTTTTTTCAGGGATTGTTTATCTAATTTTGCCTTGGGCATATCTTTAGCCGCCTTATCGCTGCTATTTAACCGCGCTCTCGCCATTTTTTTTCTTTTTTCTATACCACAAAACTACTCCGGTTCCTATCAAAATGATCAAAGCCAAGAATATAAATACATTCGCGTTCGCATTTTTGGACCGCAGGGCATTGATTTCTGCTCTCAGCCGATCTTGTTCCTGCTGCAATTTGCTAATGGTCGAAATATAACCATTAATTCGTTGATCGTATTCACTGGTTAATCCCTGGATCTTTTCCTTCTCAAATTCGGAGTATTCCAACATTTGGTCTTTGAATGTCAAGAGTTTTCTGGTTTCTAAAAATACCTCGGTGTCCATCTCCACGATCTGTAATAATATATCGATGGAACTCTGCATGTCCCGCTTAGTCTTTAGACCAAAAATTCCCGAACGGGATTTGAGACTGTTTTCATATTGGCCGAAACGATCCTGCCTTTGATCTAAAAGTGTATTCACTTTTTGTCGCTGCAGCTCATAATTCAGTGAATCAATGGTCGATGCTTGTGGGAAAACCAGCAATGAGCTCCCCATTAGAAGGCTGAATAGGATCATGCGCAGCATGGTTCTGATCGCATGGTGGTGTTTTTTCATTTTCATATTAGGTGAATTCAACCCGAACAATATCCCCCGGCCTCAGGCCCAGTAGTCCGCTGGCGTGGCCCTTATTGATGGCAATCTCTAATTGATCGGTAATGCCGAATAAACAAAGTTTTTCGCCTTCAGGTACCTCATTATAATGCCAGCTAAGCTGATTAATCGTTTCGTTTCGTTTAAAATGTACCGTGAAATCACGGCCTTTTTGCTCCTGATTAAACAAGGCTTTGCTGATGTTGGTGATGACATTGCCGAAAGAATCGACGTACACCACGCTTCCTCGAAGGCTAAGCTCCTGTACCACCGGTTGGATCAGACTGCGTTGCACGATGTCGGTAACGGGATCACCGATTTCTGAAAGTGCTCCACCTCGTGCCAAATGTGTAGCGGCCTTGCTAAAGATATCCGTTAAAGGAAAATGCAGGTATTTCAGGTCTTGTAGTAGATTCAGTTCCACGATTTCATCCGGCTGTTCATCGAACATAAGGGAAAAAATCCCATTGTCCGTCCCGATAAAGAAATGTCCTTGATAACGAATAGCCAAGTAGCGGGTTTCATCATTGAATACCGAATCGATACCGATTAAATGCACCGTTCCCTCTGGGAAATAGGGAAAGGCGTTTCGGAGTAAAAAAGCCGCATTTTGAATATCAAAAGGAGGTACATTATGAGAAATATCCACGATCCGCACTTCAGAATATTGACTATATAAGCTACCTTTCAGCGCGGCTTGATAAAAGTCGACATTTCCTAAATCCGTGGTTAGTGTAATAATTCCCGTCATAGTTTATGGTACCAGCATCGTTTTTTTTATTGCTTTCTTTTTTCTCGATCCCTTTTTTTGAGGGCCTAAGATGGAGCTTGGTCGCTTTTCTAATTCTACCGGGATACCCAGCAGATCCCGAATAGCCACCGAAGCACAGGCTCCACCGAATGCAGCGGGAAGATACGAAATAGTTCCGTAAGCTGAACGTTTAAAATTAGATCCATCGGTCATGACCAGGGAACTCCGATCCGGTAATTCAGTCGAGAATACGGCTTTGATACTGGACGCATCGGTCATTTTCTTTAAGCGTTTCCGAATGTAATACGCAAACACACAATGGTAGGTGTCGGTCAATCTCCCCACGCGCAGCTTGGTTGGGTCCATTTTTCCACCTGCTCCCATGGCGCTGACAATAGGAATACCTGATGCCAGAGCAGTCGTCAGCAGGTTTAGTTTGGGTGTGATGCTATCGATGCAGTCCAGCACATAGTCAAAGGATGTGCTAAGGATTTCCCTGCACTGCTGGGGCGATAAAAACTCCTCCACCACATGCAATTTTAGATCTGGATTGATCGCCATCAAACGTTCAGACATGATCGAAGCCTTGCTTACCCCATGATTTGTAGCCAATGCGGGTAATTGGCGGTTTCTATTGGTGGGATCCACCACATCCCCATCCACCACGGTCATTTCTCCAATGCCGCTGCGGCACATAAATTCTGCGGCAAAAGACCCTACGCCGCCTAAGCCCACAACCAGCACGTGCTTGTTTTGTAAAGTTTGTATCCCCTCATCACCCACCAAGAGCGCTGAGCGGGATAACCAACTGACATCAACCATTTTTTAAAATAATTTTTTCCAAGATGCAAAAATAGCATCTTTTAATGTATCGGTCGAAATTTTCAACAAATTACTCGCCATCCCGTAGATTTCCCGAATGTCCAATCCGCTTCCGTCACTTTCCAAAAAGAAGGGGAGGTCTCGTTCCCATAGCGTTTCCAAGGCTTTCGCAGTCTTGCTTTCTCTACGCATAATCGCTTGACCGAAGGATAAAATAAAGCCATGGTCGTAAAGCTGTAGAGCCGTTTCTGGAGATTTCCGAAAGCCATGAATGATCGCCGGCACCTTTATCCCTTGTTGTTTTTTAATGCGGATCAATTCATCATAGACCCGGACGCCATGAATTATCAGGGGTTTTTGGTGCTGTTCCGCCAAATCGATTTGTGATCTGAAAGTTTTGAGCTGTCTGTCCAAATTCGGGCCCTTTAGACGATCTAGACCGCATTCTCCGATGAATTCAATACGGTTTTTCTGACAAAGCAGATCCAGTTGTTGAAGCGCCGCTTCGAGCTCATTGTCCTTTAGATACCGGTAAGGGTGTATGCCTGCTGAAAATCGCGCTGCCGTTTCGGTGTTCTCGGCTTCTTGTCCCGATTTTGCCGCGAATGGAGCGATGATGGGCCCAATCTCTTCCGGTTCCAGATTATAGATACGTATTATTTCCGTGGAACCCTCGGGTGGCGGCGGCGAGACGCGCTGGTGCGTGTGAATATCGATGAAGGGCGATTCCATAGGATGTATCGTTAATTTCGGAGCATTTCCAAATGTGGAATACCGTCCTCATCGTAAATATCGCTGGCCGCCCGAAA
>DASRQK010000121.1:0-4340 GCA_035645875.1 Sphingobacteriaceae bacterium
TGAGGCCTTCGATCACCGGTTCATAAAATTTGGCATCCACGCCCGCAAATATTTTTTCCGTAAATTCCGGCTTGATGATTTTTTGTTCTCCGATGGCTTTGATCAAGTGCGGACGATAATAAAAGCCACGGTTCGCCACGATGGCCATCAGGTTCGCCATTTGAATGGGCGTGATTTCGATTTCGCCCTGACCAATGGAAAGCGAGATATTGAAGCTCGATGTCCATCGGTTATTTCCGTACCGTTCTGTGTAATACTCGGAAGTGGGTAACGTGCCTCCCTTTTCCCCCGGTAGGTCAATGCCTAATGGTTGTCCTAATCCAAATTTCATGGTCGCTTCTCTCCACAGATCATAGGCCTCATGTGCGGGCATGCCGCGCCGATCCAACATGCGGGCAAAAGTATGCCCGTAATAGGTGTTGCAGGAGCGTTGTATGGATCGAATCAATGAAGTAGGGCCATCTGCACTCGTGCAGCGCATAAAGCCTCGGCCCCCTCCGTAGCTGTATCCGCCTGGGCAATTAAAAACGGTATGCTCATCGATCACCCCGGCCTGTTGGGCGGTTAAGGCATTGACCACTTTAAAAATGGAGCCGGGAGGGTATTGCGCCTGAATAGGTCGGATAAACATGGGCATGTTTGGATCATTGGCCAAAACACCATAATTTTCACCTCTTCGGCGTCCAACCATTAAATTAGGGTCATAACTGGGACTACTCACGAAGGTAAGAATCTCACCTGTAGCGGGTTCTATGGCGACGATACTACCCCGCTTGTTTTTCATCAGTTCCTCTGCGAATTTCTGCAACTCCTTATCCAGAGACGACACCAAGCTTTCGCCCGCCACGGCTAAGGTGTCGTAACGCCCATCGGCATAGGAGCCTTGTGGACGATTAAAGGCATCGACCAATTGAGTTTTAATGCCCCTCTGACCTCTGAGTAACTCTTCGTATGCTCTTTCCACTCCACTGGCACCAATATAATCCCCAGGCCGATAAAAATTATTCGACCGTTCAATATCGTTCTGATTGACCTCTTGGATATAGCCCAGAAATTGAGCCGCTATGCTGTCCGGATAATTTCGAACGGTACGGTTTTGCACATAAAATCCTTTGAATTTATACAAGTGTTCCTGCAGTTGAGCATAATTTCTAGCTGAAATTTGTTTTTCGAAGATGGAAGCACGGAACCTGGAGTGTTTTTTTGCAGCCTCCATTCTCCGATCAAATCCCTCCCGGTCAATTTCGATCAATTCACAAAGGAGCAAGGTGTCAATTTCACCAACCTCACGCGGCGTCACTAATAAATCATAGACAGGTTCGTTTTGAACCAATACTTCACCATGCCTATCTAAAATAACTCCCCTGGCGGGATAGACAATTGTTTTTCGGAGCACATTATTATTGGCTGATGAGAGGAAAGAGTCGTCAATGATCTGCAGATAGAATAGTCGAGCCACAATGATCAGGGCGACTCCTATAAATATCCCTTGAATGGCATATTTTCTCGCAAATAAATTATTCATTTTCGATTTCCTGTATTCGATTTCCTGTTATAGCGACTGTATTTAATGACTTATTTCCGCGTTCTACGACGATAAGTGAGTAAACTGAACAGCAGTATGATCAGCACCGTAAAGATACAACTAAAAATGGTACTGAATAGGGTATAATGAAATTGTCGAAAGGTGAATGTCGCCAACAAATAGAGCGTGAGGTGATGGAACAATGTCGTCAATAAAATATAAGGTAAAAACCAGCGAAAGGAAACCATGCCCAATCGTGGCGTGGTGAGCGCATCATGATTCTCAGCTTCTAGGGTGATCCTCAAGAATATAATCCTCATCCAGGCCAGGGTGACGCAGGCAGCGGCATGCACCCCTAAGGTATCATGAAAAGCATCTACCGTTAATCCGGTGAGAAACGCAATGATGTAAAGCGTCGGATTTGAAATGCCAATGGGTAAAAGGAGCAAAAATAAAATATAGGGATAGGGCGTGATGAGGTTGTAATAACCCATATTCTTGAACAAGAACACTTGCATGCCTACCAGCACCATAAATCGGAGGATATTATGAAGCAAGACCTTAATCATCCATGCTCCCTTCCGCTTCCAATAGTTGCTTTTCGGTATTAAAATGGTCGATTACCACATAGACATATTGGAGCTTATGAAATTCTGTGCTGAGCGCTACGGTGATGTCTAAAAAGCTTTCGCCACCTCCGTCTGATGTGCCCACGACTTCACCGACTTGAATACCTGGTGGAAAAAGCGAATAACCTGAAGTCACGATCTTCTCACCTTTTTTAACCTCCACATGATTCGGAATATCCCTGAGGACTGCACGGCGGGAATCGTATTCGTCCCCCCAGACGAGTGAACCGAAAGCCTGGCTTTCGACGAGTTCTGCACTGATGCGCGTATCGCTATGTAATAAAGATTGGACCGTGGAAAAATGATCGGAAACATTCAGCACAATCCCCACAATACCTTGCGGACTAATCACCCCCATACCTTTTCTAATCCCGTCATTGGCACCGCGGCTGAGCGTAATGTAATTGTTTTTTTGGCGAATGCTGTTATTGATCACCCGTGCAGGGAGGTAGCTATATCGAACCTCTCCAGCGGTATCTCTGACCAGCTGCAATGTGGACGTGTCGGCCAGCAGGTATTGGTCCAATTCCTGCCTCAGCTTGTTGTTTTCCTCCAACAATGCTTTATTTGCATCCGTGAGTTGCAAGTAATTCGTTACTTGACTGGCTTGTTGGTAGATTTTTCCGATCACGGAATTGGACGAATTCAAAGAAGTCGTACGTTGGAAATCATTTTGAGTTATGACCAGAAAGAGCGAAATACCAAAAAACAAAATGAATAAGAAGACATCATTGTACTTAGTAAGCAGTATCCAAATGTTCTTCATTCAAGGGGATTATTGTAGCAGAAACTTGAAGTTTCCAATGTTCTTTAAAGAGATGCCTGTTCCGCGTACCACTGCTCTCAGCGGATCTTCTGCAATATGAACCGGTAATTTGGTTTTCGCTTGAATTCGCTTATCCAGCCCACGTAACAATGCGCCTCCACCTGTCAGATAGATTCCGGTTTGGTAAATATCTGCAGATAATTCTGGTGGTGTGATTTCCAGTGCTTTAAGTATTCCTTCCTCAATCTTGGAGATGGATTTATCTAAACAGTGAGCGATTTCCGTATACGAAACGGTGATTTGCTTCGGCACTCCTGTCATCAAATCCCTTCCCTGTACTGCAAAGTCACCGGGAGGGTCTTGAAGTTCGGGGATGGCGGATCCTACTTCAATCTTGATTCGCTCGGCCGTGCGTTCACCAATCATGATGTTATGCTGTCTTCGAATATAGTGGATGATGTCCGAATCAAAGTTATCGCCCGCTACACGGATGGATTGATCACAAACGATACCTGATAAGGCAATGACGGCGATCTCGGTAGTACCCCCACCGATATCGATGATCATATTACCCATGGGTTCTTCCACGTCGATTCCAATGCCCACAGCTGCGGCCATGGGCTCATGAATCAGGTATACTTCCTTCGCTCCGGCGATCTCTGCAGAATCTCGAACCGCTCGTTTTTCGACCTCCGTGATGCCGGAAGGAATACAAATCACCATACGTAAGGAAGGAAAAAACCAGCCTTTCCCATTATTGACCATTTTGATCATGCCTCGGATCATGTGTTCAGCCGCATTGAAATCGGCGATTACTCCATCTTTCAAGGGTCTAACCGTCCGGATATTATCGTGAACCTTTCCTTCCATCTGCATGGCTTGTCGTCCAATGGCAATGACTTTGTTTGTCGTGCGGTCAAAAGCAACTATAGAAGGTTCATCCACGACCACTTTATCATTGTGGATGATCAATGTATTGGCGGTTCCTAAGTCTATGGCTATGTCCTGTGTAAACCAATTAAATAAGCCCATTCACTTGAATTATATAATATTTTCTCTAAATTTTTCGATGCAATGTGCAAAACTAACCAAAAATTGTCGGATTCTGACTTGGAAAAAACAATTTTCGACCCTACAAAGAATTGATCAGTATTCCGATGTAGAAATTAAACGTGTCGACTTCCAGATTGTCCTTGGTTAGTCCGGGAATTTCAATACGACTCCATCGGCTACTCGGTTGAATAAACTGGTAGGTTCCATCTTTTACCCTGATTCTGACGGGCATATTAAAGTTGCGAACATCGGCACTCCACCGACAACTGGCGCGGCCTTCCGCGTCAAAAAAGAATTCCAAAATCGGTAAATTGGGATGTTTAACATATTGTTCGAACACCGGGGCGAAATCCATGCCTGATTCTTG
>DASRQK010000122.1:0-4311 GCA_035645875.1 Sphingobacteriaceae bacterium
CTGCTTACCATCCTTTAAGGAATTGCTTTGGTAGAGTTGGATCTCCACTTCACCGGCAATGGATTGGCTATTAGCAGCCACCTTGGATGCCGCAGCAGATAAAGTAGAAAGATCAAAGCTATAGCTATTAGCTGCGCGCTCACCTTTATATTCAAATCCGGTTTGCAAAACATCCACCCAAGTCTTCGCACTTCCACTCAGAATGTTTTGCTCCCAGTTATCTTTAACAAATGTATAGTAATCCGTCTGCTCTCCCGCCCAAATCAATAAACTTTGTTCGGCTTGACGGGTATTGTAAATCGGATTAATCGTAGGTTGAACAATGGTATAATACCCTTCAAACGGATTCGCATCACCCCAAGACTCCAAGAAATTAGGCATCGGGGCTACTGCGGTCAATTCGGCAGCAGTTTCATCTAAACGATCAGAGAATGATAGGGTGAAATCAACCTTTTCCAACGCAGATTTAACGGCATCAGCTTGGTAATAATCATAAAGCGGATTGCTATTCAAGAAGAATGCGACACCCACCTGACCTTGCTCGGCTTCACGTAGAAACTGTGTAAAGGCTTCGTCTGTTCCTTTGTATTGGTTGGAGAATTGATCCAGGTTAATGGTGGAGCCGTAACTTCCTAATGCTACATTAATCCCATTGACGATGGATTGCACAGCTGGATCATTAGATCCGGCCACCACCAACGCTTTGCCTCGGGCAGCTTGAAGTTCCTGAGCAGCTAATTTAAGTGCAGTTTGTGCTTTCTCATTACCGGATAATGCACCAGGAAGTGATTGACCCGTAATGGCATTAAATAAGGCGATGAGTAAAGGACCTTCTTCCGATGGTTTAATAGCAATACGCGCATCCGCATTGGTACCGGTCATACTCAAACCCGTCTCAAATTGGATGTGACGCGACATTTTTCCCTTTTTCAAGGATACATGGTCACGGTTTTGTACATATTGTTGGGTAAATTCCTCGCCACTAATCCAAGATCCGAGAAAATCGGCCGCTACGGATACGATGACATCAGCTTGATCGAATTGATACTTGGGCAAAACAGCTTTCCCAAAGTTCTCTTCATTCGCTTTAATGATGCCTGAGTAAGAAACCGCATCCACTTCCACTAAGGACGCGGTGGGATATTTCTCCGCAAATTTAGCAAATGCAGCTAAGGCAGAAGGACTATTCAAAGTCGAGGAAATTACGCGGATCTGTTTGCCGGCAGCAGCCGCGCTATTCAATGCAGCGACGACATGACCATCCAAATTAGCCCATGAGCTATTTTGACCCTGATATTGGGGCTCTTTTAATTTCGAGGTATCGTAAAGATCTAACACAGCTGCTTGGGTAGCTGCACCGGTTCCCCGGTTCATCCCAATGGCTGAAGGATTCGCCTCAATCATGATTGGACGACCTTCACGGGTACGAACCAAGACACTTTGCCCATTAAAAGTCGAAGCGTAAAAGTTCGGAATACCCGGAGTAATCTCTTCCGGTTTAATCAAATAGGGAATAGATTTATGCACTGGAGTTCGCTCACAAGCAGCCAAGGTGACCGCACCTACACCAAAGCCCAGGGCTTTCAAAAAATCCCGGCGAGGAGTCCGAGTATTCAGCCCCTCCCCTTCCAATACGTTTTCGACAGGAATCGGTTCGGCAAACTCAGCCTGTTTACTTGCGACATAAGCAGGAGTTTGCTGTAACTCTTCCAAACCTTTCCAATATTTCTTGTTGCTATCCATTTAAGCTAAATATAAAGATTGCGTATTTTCAATAATCAATACATCCATTAATAGTGACACTTTCCACACTCCAGACCACCGATCATGGCTGCAGTCAGCTTCTCACCTTTTTTCAATTTTTCATGTGCCTCGATCAATTGATCATAATAAGCGTTATCCGCATTGACTTCTGTTTCTTGGTGACAATCAACACACCACTTCATGGTCAATGGAGAGAATTGATACAATTCTTCCATGGTTTCTACTGGTCCGTGGCAAGTCGCACAGTCTACACCGGCCACAACCACGTGTTGTGAGTGGTTAAAGTAGGCAAAATCAGGCAAATTATGAATTCTAACCCACTCGATTGGCTTCGGATTATCTCCATACTCACCGGTATTCGGATCATAATCCAGGGCACGATAGATCTTCGCAATTTCTGGTGAAATCTCACCTCCATACTGTTCGCTACCTGTTACGCCAGTGTGGCAGTTCATACAGATATTGGCCGAAGGGATGGAAGCATTTTTAGATTTGTATGCACCACCATGACAATATTGACAATCAATCTGATTCACACCAGCGTGTAATTGGTGTGAAAATTTAATCGGCTGCACAGGCATATACCCTTCATGCACCCCGACATTCCACATGGATCTCCAGCCCGCTGTCGCTAAGACACCGACCAGCACGAGTACCACTAGGAATACTAATTTCTTGTTTTTTAGGAATCGCAGGGTCGCAGCCTTCACCTGATCACCGGTCGTAGGCCCTTCATAGGCCGGAGCCAGCTTCTCAGGACTGGTTTCCACTACGCGTTCAAGTGTACGAACCACTTTGCCCAATACGAACATGATACCAATCGCCAGCGCGATAACCGCTACTAGACCCAGAATCATGAACTGGGTCGCGTCCGAACTGCCTGCTCCACCGGCAGAACCACCAGAACCATCATCTGCAGGTCCCGCAGCAATGCGCGCCTCTTCGGCTTCCACGAACGCAATGATGTCACGAACGTCATCATCAGATAACTGAGGAAATGCAGTCATGACCAAATTATTGTGCTCTTCGAACAAGCGCACTGCCGTCTCATCGCCTGCAGCAATCATGGCTTGTGAGTTCTGAATCCATGGAATCAACCAATCCTCCTCATAACGGGAGGACATCCCTAACAATTCAGGACCGACACGTTTACCTTGAACCAGGTGACAGGTGGTACAATTAGCTTTGAACAATGCTTCACCAGCCTTCGGGTCATTTTGCGCATCGGCAGACAGTGAAACAGCAAAGGTTAGACCTACAACCAGACATAGCGACTTTGCAAGCCTTCCAAAAATTAATGAGACATTTCTCATACTGAGCACTTTAGTAGTATTATATGAATGTAACAACTTGGATCTATACATTAAAATGGAACAATCCCATTTCTACAAACGCAAAAGTAGGATTTATTAGCCAATTCATGACATTTTGGTGACCCAATTTATAATTTATAATAGTTCTAAATTAGGCGAAAAAAATGCGATTACAGAATATATTGATAGATTATGCGCCTAATCATATAGAATCATTTCTGAGATTCGTTTGTAAATGTAAGAAATAAATCATATATTGAAAACTAGTAATCACGTATAAAGATGGAAACTAAGAAATACAATACACTCACCGCCGATGAGGCGTATATTTTGCTTAATAAAGGAACAGAAAGACCATTTACAGGTGCTTTGTTAGATGTTAAAGAAGCTGGCACCTATATCTGCAAGCAATGTGATTCTCCGCTTTACCGATCAGATGATAAATTTGACGCACATTGCGGCTGGCCCAGCTTTGACGATGAAATCAAGGGGGCGATTCGACGAAAAACGGATGCAGATGGACATCGCACAGAGATATTATGCGCGAATTGTGGAGGTCATTTGGGTCATGTGTTCGAAGGTGAAGGCTTTACACCTAAAAACACGAGGCACTGCGTGAATTCCCGCTCTATGAAGTTTGTTTCAGCGAAGACTGACGAACAATTAATTGGGTAGGCAATACTATTTTTTGCCGGTTTTTCACCTTTCCTGCTAATTTATTGATCAAAATCTGAATGACCTCCTCGGCGATTTGAGAAATTGGCTGGGAAACCACCGTAATTGTGGGATTGGAGAGTCGGAAAAACGTATGATCATCGAAGGAAATGATGCCTGGCCAAGGGGCTTTCTTTTGCTGAAAAGCCTTCAGTCCAATTATAGCGATATGATTCGCTGAGAAGAAGATAGCATCCGGCTTATGCTGATCGTAAAAATCAGAAAAGTCATCAATAGCCGATTGTTCTTCTTTCCATGCTGGGATCACTTTTACAAGGCTAGCCATCTTTTCCTCAGCCAAAGCATCTAAATAACCTTGGAGGCGATCGGTCATCTGCGTTTGAGTAGATTCCAAGGTTACAAAAGCAATTTTCTTAAAATCTTGATCCAAAAAATGTCTACTGGCTTCGTAAGCGCCCCGATAGTTATCCACAATTACGTAGTCTGTATCCAAATGGGGTAGGTAACGGTCAAATAGCACAACGGGAAGATCATTTTGGATCAAGTCTTCTACAGCGCC
>DASRQK010000123.1:0-2587 GCA_035645875.1 Sphingobacteriaceae bacterium
AAAATATCCAACCTTCCTCACGACCCTGCTCCCAATAAGATTCCCTCAGTTTCATCGCTTTACGTCCATCGTGATCGTATTTGGCTGCAAAGCTTTTGAAGAACTGTTCCGGCTCCGGCGCTTCGTCACCACCATAGAAATAATGCTCGCCTCCGGTGCGAATGTGAAAGACCTGATGATGCTCCGTATGAGCGCCAGAAAGTTCATACTCGATTTCATTGGTCAATCGGCCATCACCTTCTACCAAGGTCAGGTTTCCGCTGCGCTGTAAACTTTCGAAAAGTTCGGTCTGGTACGAATCTTCACTGCCCAAAACAGCATTTTCCCACTCTCCTCGTTGAATTACATACTCTGCATTCGGAAAGGCGAGCTCCTTGGATTGATCCGCTTTGGTCGTAAACATGCCACCCGCATGGTCCTTGTGTAGGTGTGACATCAGGACGTAACGGACCTGGTCGGGACTCAAACCTTTTTCCCTTAAATTTTTATGAAGTACTAATTCTCCGTCTTCCGTATGGAACCCCAATCCCGTATCCAAGAGGATCAAACCTACAGGCGATTCGATCACAAAGGGATGGACATGGATAAATAGGGACGCGGGACGGTCTTTTGGGTCGTCCACTTCGGGATCGAATGGAATAAATTTTTTGCTGATATCGACCGAATAGGATCCTTCGTATAAAGAATGTGCCTGCATGATAAAAAATCTTATATTTGTGCCACTTTCAATTCTTCACAAAGATATGCAAAAAAGATGGGTGCTGGTTCCAGAATGTGATCGGATAACTTCCGAGGGTTTACAAAAGGAGCTGGGTATTCCTCCCGTATTGGCGCAGCTGTTAGTCCAGAGGGGCGTTACGTCCTTTGAGCAGGCGAAAACATTCTTTCGACCTTCTTTATCTAAGCTTCACGATCCCTTCTTAATGAAGGATATGGACCGGGCGATCACCCGCATAGAAACGGCCATAGGGCGTAATGAAAATATACTCATCTATGGAGATTACGATGTAGATGGCACCACAGCCGTGGCCTTAGTATTTGGGTTTTTTCGTCAATTTCACAGTCGGATCGAATATTACCTGCCCGATCGCTATACCGAAGGTTATGGTTTATCCCAACAAGGGATTGATTATGCCGCTGCTCATGGGTTTTCACTTATCATCACCCTGGACTGTGGGATTAAGGCGGTGGATCGCGTCGCTTATGCGAATGAAAAAGGAATCGATGTCATCATCGGTGACCACCATCTTCCCGGTGATCAGCTTCCTCCCGCCCATGCGGTATTAGACCCTAAGCGTTGGGATTGCGCGTATCCATTTAAAGAACTGTCCGGATGTGGGATTGGCTTTAAGATCGTGCAGGCGTTTTTGCAAAAAAACGCCATGGACGCAGAGATGGCGTATCAATTTCTGGATTTGGTCGCTGTAAGCATCGCCTCCGATATTGTTCCTATTTGTGATGAAAATCGGATACTGGCGCATTTTGGTCTACATAAATTAAATACCAATCCCTGTTGTGGCCTCCAGGCGCTGATCGAATTATCCGGTGTCCGTCAAGGAAATTTCACCATCAATGATATACTTTTCCAATTAGGCCCTCGGATCAATGCCGCAGGTCGAATCGAGCATGCGCGGGATGCCGTCAGGCTTCTATTGTCCAAGTCGATCAAAGAAGCCAGTCTGTACGGAGGGGAGATTGACCTTCAAAACACCCAACGAAAAGACGTAGATCTGAAAATCACCGAAGAAGCATTCAGTCTGGTCGAAAATAATACCTCCGTCCAGCCGCGCAGAAGTACGGTGCTGTATAAGGAAGATTGGCATCGTGGGGTGATCGGAATTGTGGCCTCCAGACTGGTCGAACGGTATTACCGGCCAACGGTGGTATTGACCCGCACGGAGACGCATGTAACCGGATCTGCCCGTTCGATTATGGGCTTTGACCTCTATGCCGCTTTGAGCGAATGTAGCGAGTTATTGGACCAATACGGGGGGCATAAATATGCAGCCGGTCTGACCATGGCTCCGGAGAATATCAGTCGATTTGAGGTGAAGTTTGAAGAAGTGGTGTCGGCTCAGATTACCGATGAAATGCTGGTTCCGGAAATTGGAATCGATTCTGTGCTCGAATTGAGTCAGATCGATGCGCGTTTCCACCGCATACTGCGGCAGTTCGAGCCTTTTGGTCCGCAGCAGGAAGCCCCGGTCTTCCTCGCGCATCAAGTGCTTTCACTCGGACCTGCACAAATCGTTGGGGGAAAGCACCTCAAAATGCAGGTGATCCAAAAGCATTCTCCACCCTTTACTTGTATAGGTTTCGGACTGGGTCATTTTGCTGAATTAATCAATACAGGCGCATCCTTTGATCTGTGTTTTACGTTAGAAGAGAATGTCTGGCGACAAAAGCGCAACTTACAATTGAACATTAAGGATGTCCGCATGTGCGAATCTTAAATAATATTTTTATATTCGAAACATCGAAAATACCATGATGATACTGAGGGCGGAACACCTGATTAAGAAATATAAGCAAAGGACGGTCGTGAACGATGTGTCTTTTCAGGTGGCACAGGGAGAGATTGTTGGTT
>DASRQK010000124.1:0-4555 GCA_035645875.1 Sphingobacteriaceae bacterium
TCCGTGTCGGAGTAGATATAGAGGGTCAGCGCAGTTCTTCGGGGAGCGAACGCCAGCACAGGCGCGTCCCCTTGATGACCACTCGCATATTGATAATGGTAATTTCCGAATCCGATAATGCTCGGCCCCCACATTTTCGGATCGCATCCAGACCACTGTTTAAGCAATTCTATGAGTCGAAAACTGTCAGCCTTTTTTTGTTCGCTGTCGACAAAGCTGTGGATAAACGCAGTGACATCCTGGTCGGTGTATGTGGTCTTGTTTTTCATTTAAAGTAGAAAAAAATGCAAAACTAAAAGGAAACGCGCTGGCCGTCCCGTAAACCCCTATAAAACGCTCCATTTTCGAAAATTAAGACTTCGCCCGTGCGGCCATTTTTTATACTGGAATCGATTGCGAAAATTCGACCATCAAAAAGTGAGCGAATTTGACGTTGCGAGGTGTGCCCAACGACGATGTGCTGAACACCCCACCAGTGCAAGATCACATCTATATCCGACGAGGATAGAGATTCGTCATTAAAATACCCTCGGTACCAGACTGGTCCATTGGTCGTTGTCAGAAAGCTGAGCAAGTCGGATTTTCGGTAATCATCTTTTGGCTGAGAAAAAATGCTATCCGTAAATAAACGATTAATTTCACTTGGACGCAGTCCTCGATCCGCCATTTCCGGTGAGATTCCAGCGTGCACAAAGCCAGTCTCATTGATTTGAAACAATATACTCTGCCGTCTTATCCATTTGCCAAAGAATGCATCTTCGGAAAACTGGGCGGAATAAGATTCACCTAAAACCGCTGCAGCCGCTGCATATTTTTCATGAATGTAACGCAAATCCTCATCCAGTACCATAAGTTCATGATTGCCCATATTATAATGGACCCTGCCACCTGCTGCATCAGCCTGCTGCTGCAATTTAAAAACCAACCATAAAGCTTCGGTGACCCCTTCGCCACGATCCATAATGTCTCCATTGATAATGAGGTGACTGTTTCCAAACTCCCAGTTCAAGTGCTCATTGATAACACCATGATTTTGTAATAATTCGACAAACAACTCATATTGTCCATGTATATCGCTCAATGCCAACCACCTCGAAACATCTTGATGCCGCTCAACCTTTGTGCTGGACGGTTGATCCTGAGGGTACGACAAGGCTGCAGATAACGGAATCCCATATTGTTCTTCCAGTTGGTTCACTCGAGCCGCAAAGTCCGGCGTGTTTTTTCGGGAAAGCTCCATGCGGACCCCTGAAGCGATCCATCTGATAAGTGTATCCTCTGATTTGTAAAAAATCTGCGGCAATTCATTCAGGCTGTCATCTTTAGCTTTAAATCGGTCAGCGGCTACCGAAGTCAAAGACAAGGTCGCTAAAAAACAGAAAATGAGATACGTTAATTTCATGTAAATGTGCATTGTTTCCCAAATATACGTTTTTCGATGCAATTCAATCAAAAAACATCCCTGCACTTATCCGTTCTTTAGCCATTACCTAAGGCAAAAGCATATTTGCGTATCTTTGCATGTAGGAGAAATAAACATGCAATTATCACTTATAGAATTGGGTGCTGTAGCACCGGGGCAGTCGGGCGCAGATGCGGTAAAAACCATGATCCAAACCGCTCAACAGATCGAAGAATGGGGATATAGCCGCTACTGGTTGGCCGAACATCACAATACCGCTAATTTTATCAGTCGAGCTCCAGAAGTAACCATTCCGTTGATTGCCGCGAATACTTCGCGCTTACGCGTAGGTTCAGGATCTGTTTTACTCAATCATTACAGCCCATTTAAAGTGGCCGAGGTATTCACGCTCTTGGCCGATATGTTTCCCGGCCGCATCGACATGGGCATCGGCCGCGCCACTACGGGGCCGGTAAGTGATTTTGCCCTACAGCGAAACCGTAGCTTCCAACAACGCACTGATGATTCAGAGGAGCAACTCACCGAGCTGATAAATTGGCTTACGGATGGTTTCGAAGAACGGAGTGTGTTTAGTAAAGCTCGGGCGCATTTTGGTCCAAAAAACCTTCCTGAATTCTGGTTACTAGGTTCCAGTCCCTGGAGCGCCTACACCGCAGGAAGCCTCGGCCTGAATTATGCCTTCGCCGGCTTTATCAATCCGGGACAGGCCCATCTGAATGCCGCGCGTTACCGGGACAATTTCATTCCTGCCGCTCATCGCCTGGGCGAAACAAAACCCCGACTCATGCTTTCCTTAAGTATTTATTGTGGCGACACTTTGGAAGATGCCGGGAAATTGGCCGCACCTCAGATCGTCATGATGCACCGCATGAGACAGGGCGACATCCATAGTCCTTTGGAGTCTGAGGAACGGGCTGTGGAATTACTGGGAGCTGTACCGGAACCAGCGCCATTGACCGACCCCACACTGCCTCCTCAGTACCTAATTGGCACACCGGACAGCATACAAAAAGACCTACATGCGATTGCCGCAGCTTTTCAAACCGAGGAAATCATGATCCAATGCATTAGCAATAACTTACACACACGAATGCGCTGTCTAGAATTACTTTCCGAAGCATTTGAATTGAAAGGATAATTGGCGGCACAGCCGAACCCTATTCCCCGCTATTTGGCTAGCTCCAAAATATCCGTAGAATTAAAGCCGATTCGAATATGTTCGGCTACATCCGTGGCCCGGGTGACCACCGATATATTCTGGCCATTCTCGAGTCTTAACACCAAATGCGTACCGCTTCCTATAAAAGTTTTCTTCAGCACTTGAGCTTCAGTCACATATTCGCATTCCTTGTCGATACACAGATGTTCATTACGTATCGCATAGGAACAATGTTCGCTCAATGGACAAGCAAAGGTAGACTGCATTTCTTGGTCCAAATGAATCGTATTGCCAAATAAAGAAGCCACGTAAAGGGTAGATGGTTTGGTATACAGGTTAGCGGGCTGATCATGTTGCACCAATCGTCCCTGCTGGAGGATCAGAATTCGATCCGCTACAGCCAGCGCGTCTTGGGTATCGTGTGTGACAAAAATCGCAGTGACACCGGTCTTTTTGATAATTTCAAAGACTTGGCTTCGCAAATGGGTCCTTAACATCGCGTCCAAATTACTAAAAGGCTCGTCTAAGATCAACAAGGAGGGATTCGGAGCCAAAGCCCGAGCCAAAGCCACCCGTTGCTGCTGACCACCGGACAATTGGTAAGGATAGCGATGTTCCAAGCCTTCCAATCCAACCAATTGCAGCATTTCTCGGGCTCTTTCCGTCTTGTTTTTCATTTTAGAGAGCCCATACATCACGTTTTTCAACAGGTCGAAGTGAGGAAACAGGGCATAATCTTGAAAAACCAAGCCCACGTTCCGCTTCTCCGGTGGAACCATTCTGCGCGCAGAGGAGACTTCCTGACCATTCAATACGATATGTCCACCATCGGTCGCTTCCAGCCCAGCGATCAGCCGCACCAAGGTGGTTTTACCGCTTCCACTCTCGCCCACGATCGCCGACACCTCCCCCGCCTTTAATTGGAAGGAAACATCGTTAAGGGCGAAATTTTTACCTTTATCAAAACTCTTACTGACCGATTGTACGTGTAGCATGAATTCTCTTTTTTAATCCGTAACCTGTAATCTATTTAAAAATATAATGGGAATCGCGGCCGTCGCAATAATAAACAAGGACGGCAATGCTGCTTCCATCACCCGCTCATCACTGGCATATTCATAGGCTTTCACCGCCAGCGTATTCACCTGATAGGGTTTGAGGATCAATGTCAATGGCAACTCTTTCATCACATCGACAAAAACCAAAATAAAAGCGCTAAGCACCCCACTTTTCATCAAAGGTAATTCGATCCGAAATAAGGTCCGAATGTTCCCGATGCCTAACATCTTGGAAGAATCCGGTATGCTTTTACTAATTTTCTGACCACTGGACTCTATCGGATGATAGGCCACCGCCAAAAAGCGCACCATATACGCATAAACCAAAGCGACCATACTACCGTGAATCAAGAAGCCAATATTCAGTCCAAAATGTTGCTCCATCATACCGATAATCCATTTATCCAGGGCCAATGTTGGAATCATCACACCAATGGCGATCACGGCTCCCGGCATGGCATAGCCCAATATACCGATTTTGGAAACATTTCGGACAGAAACCAAATTATTCCATTTGGAAAAGTAAATCAGTCCCAAGGCAAACCAAATCGTGATCAATGCGGTAACCAAACCGATGCCCAAACTTTGGAAGGAAATATACAAAAAATCCGTATTAAAAACTTGGGCTGCAGTCAAAAAGGCCCAATAAATCAATTGTGCCAAAGGGATAATAAACCCAAGTGCAATCGGAACCAAGAGTACAACTAGAATAAACCATTGCATCCACTTTCCAGTTATGCGCCTGGGTGAGAGCGGAGAATATTTTAAAGAGGCGATGCGGATATTTTTGCGTTGCCAACGCTCCAGCATCAGGAGCACCAATACAATAACAATCAATAAAGCGGATAAATAAATGGCCGTATCCGGCTCCTCCAAGGCAAACCATGCCCGAAAGATTCCAGTCACAAAAGTATT
>DASRQK010000125.1:0-5290 GCA_035645875.1 Sphingobacteriaceae bacterium
AAGCGGGACTTCAAGACCGGATGAAAAACATATTTTGGCCAGAAACCCTATTACGGATTCAAAAAAGCGCACCTTTCCTGCTTCAACGCGTTCTGCCTGCATTGTTCCGTTATTTTCAGAACAAACCTTCCCAGCTGGCACAGGTTTACCGTCATATCGCCGGATTGGAGGAGCAATATCGCCACTCAGCGCTTTCCGCCCACTACAGCCGCTCGGAAACCATTCGTTCCGGCGACCGATTTCCGTGGCTGCCGCTGTACGATGAAAAAAAGAAAGAATGGACAGATAGTCATTCAGCACTGAAAAAAGCGGGCTTTACCCTCATCGTGATGGGGCCAGTTAGCCACCATACCCTGCATATTTTGGGTCAATGGATTAAACAGAAGTACCCCCAGGGCATGAGCTTATTTTACATTCCCTATAGTCAAAATAATCACCGCCTGTTTGAGCGCTTCTCCATGGATGCGCATTCCGTGCAATTATGCCTGGTCAGGCCGGATATGCATATTACGTTTTTGACCAATTCCTTACATACGCCACTGATCGATGATTACCTGGCGGAAAATCTCGGGTGGAAACTCTACCGGCAATTTGAATAGTACGAAAATCCTCGTATTTTTACAGCAATGGAATTTAATCTGGACGACTTGACGCCCGCCATGTTACAGGCAGTCTGGATCGTGGTCGCGATCCGCTTTATTATTTGGGCTTTTTATGCGAACTCTGTTCGCCGGCTTTTGATGGAAATCGCTGAGCCAAATCGCTTTTTGCGCCCAAACCAAGCTTGGCTGCTCATTGTTCCCTTTTTCAATATTTATTGGAATTTTAAGGTGGCGCGCAGCGTGTCCAATTCTCTGAACAATGAGTTTTATGACCGAAAGATTGCCGAAGAGCCTTCCCCGGGATTGGTCAAGGGATTGTCGTATGCCTGGATGTTTTTATTGTCCAATATTCCCTTCCCGGCCTTTTTATTATTGACCTTTTTTATGTTGGGACTCATCTATTTTGTGCAATATTGGGTAAAAATCAGTAACTTCCGACAATTAATCGTAGAACACAAGCGTTTTACGGCCATGAACGAAGGAAAAAACTTGGATAAGGAAACGCATGAAACTCCGTGAATTGACCACCTATTTAGAGCGATTTGCACCGCTGGCTTATCAGGAATCATACGATAATTCGGGGCTATTGGTGGGTGATCCGAACCAGGAGATTCAGCAGGCTTTGATTTGTTTGGATTGTACAGAGGCCGTGGTGGATGAAGCGATACAGACGGGTTGTCAGGTAGTGATCGCCCATCATCCATTGCTTTTTAAAGGCTTGAAAAAGCTGACGGGGGCTAATTATGTTGAGCGCACGGTGCTAAAAGCGATACGGAACAACATTGCCCTGTATGCGATTCATACCAATCTGGACAATGTCACAGGAGGAGTAAACAGCAAGATCGCGGATCGATTAAACCTGAGCAGGCGACATATTTTGTCGCCCAAAAGCGGTCTTTTACGGAAATTGGTGGTTTTTGTGCCGATAAACCATGTTTCTAAGGTTAGAAACGCTCTTTTTTCGGCCGGTGCCGGTAGCGTAGGAGCCTATGACCAATGTAGCTTTAACCTGAACGGTACAGGAACATTTCGTGCCGGTGAGGGTGCTGACCCTTTTGTGGGAGATGTCGGTGAATTTCATGAGGAGGAGGAGACTCGGGTGGAAGTCATGTTCCCTCATTACCTGGAGGCTGCGGTGTTACAGGCGATGCGATCCGCACATCCCTATGAAGAGGTGGCCTACGATTTAATATCCTTGGAAAACCGAAATCAGGAAGTCGGCTCGGGCATGATCGGAGAGTTGCCGGAGCCGATGAATCCCATTGGTTTTTTACAGTATTTGAAGGAAGCAATATCCACCGATATGATCCGTCATACGGCATTGACCCCAAAAAAAGTGAAGAGAGTGGCTGTCTGTGGGGGTAGTGGAGGTTTTCTGCTGCCGGATGCCATTCGAGCTGGAGCCGATGTTTTTGTGACGGCAGACTATAAGTACCATGAGTTTTTTGACGCAGACGGGAGAATAATAATTGCGGATGTGGGACATTTTGAAAGTGAACAGTTTACGCAAGAACTATTGTTAGAAATAATTCAAAAAAAATTCCCTACATTTGCAGTCCGTTTGACGGGAATACGAACAAACCCAATAAATTACTACAGTTAGATGGAACAAACCGTAGAACAAAAATTAAAAGCGTTATGGTTGTTGCAGACCATACATACGAAAATAGACAGAATTCGTCAGGTACGAGGTGAACTTCCTATGGAAGTGGCCGATCTGGAAGATGAGATAGCTGGTTTGGATACGCGGATTGAGAAGATCCGAGGGGAACTGGATGAGCTGGAAGATAATATTGTGAATCGTCGCAATATGATCAAGGAGGCCGAAGCAGCCATTCGCAAATACGAAGCTCAGCTGAACGAGGTTAAAAACAACCGCGAGTACGATGCGATCAATAAGGAAATCGAGATCCAAGATCTGGATATTCAGGTCAGCGAGAAACGTATTCGGGAGTATGAGTTTGAGATCCGGAATAAAACCGAGGTTTACGACACGACTCAGGCTTCTTTGGAGGCTGCTAAAGGGGAACTCGAAATCAAGAAAGGCGAGCTGGACACGATCGTTGGTGAGACTGAAAAAGAAGAAAAGCAGTTGCTGAAGCAAGCGGATAAAGCAGAGAAAAACATCGAAGAGCGTTTAAAAAAGGTATACAATCGTTTACGTAGCACCTATAAAAACGGTTTGGCGGTGGTTTCTATCGATCGTGATAGCTGTTCTGGATGCCATAACAGCATTCCGCCACAGATGCAGTTGGAAATCCGCCAGCGTAAACGCATCATCGTTTGCGAGCATTGTGGACGAATCTTGGTAGACGAGCTTCTGGTGACAGAAGTCGCAGAAGAGCATGCCGCATAAGCAAGCACCTAAAAAAGACCATATGTAGTGTCTGTCCTGAAGAAATTTGCCGGACACACCCTGATATACGGGTTGAGCACCATCTTGGCGAGGGTGCTCAACTTTCTATTGACCCCCCTCTTTGTCCATAAATTTCCCGCCGCTGTTTACGGTATTTTTACGAATCTCTACGCGTGGGCAGCTTTACTGAATAACATCTTGGCTTTCGGAATGGAGACTACCTATTTTCGCTATCTCGATAAACACGATGGCGATAAGCGGACAGTTTTCAATCATGGGTTTGCAGTAATTCTGATGACCTCCGGGCTGTTTATAATCACTGTTCTTCTCTTTCAAAACAGCATAGCGGGCGTGCTTTCCTCTTGGCTGGGAAACGCTGCGCAGTTGGGCGATTTTCGGCATTATATCCTGTATTTTTCGCTGATTTTGGTGCTGGATGCCTGGGCGGTCTTGCCTTTTGCTCGCCTTCGTGCGGAAGGGAAAGCGATACGTTTTGCCACGATCAAGTTGATCAACATTCTCACTTTTGTGGGTTTTAACCTGTTTTTTATTGTCTTTATTCCACAGGTTCAGGATACCGAAACCTTCAGCTGGTTAGGATTGGAGACCTGGTATCGACCAGGCTGGCTGGGCTATGTTTTCTTGTCTAATTTGATCGCCTCGGGGCTCACGCTGCTTTTATTGCTCCCTGAGTTAAGCCGATTCCGCCCAAAAGTGGATCGTGGGCTTTTAAGCAGCATGATACGCTACAGCTGGCCCATCTTGGTGGCTAATATCTCATTCATCATTAGCGAACTCATTGACAAAATGGTATTGATCCCTAAGCTGTTGCCTCCCGAGCAGGCAGCTACAGATCTGGGTATTTACGGGGCGGTTTCTAAATTGGCCATTTTTCTCAGCATAGCGGTCCAAGCCTTTCGACTGGGTGCGGAACCCTTCTTTTTCAGTTACTCGCGTGAAGCGAATGCCCGGAGTGTCTATGCTTGGATCATGGATTACTTTGTTATTTTGATGGTGTTGGCCATGGTGGGGCTGACGGTCAATATAGAATGGCTAAAGTACTTTATTAAAGCAGGTGACCCTATCGAACAAGCCAAGTATTGGTCCGGACTGCAGGTGGTTCCGGTGCTGTTACTCAGCTATGTTTTCCTGGGTATCTACACCAACTTGTCCATTTGGTATAAATTGTCTGATCAAACCCATTATGCGCTTTATATTTCCGGAATTGGGGCGGTGATTACTGTCGTTCTGAATGTGATCTTTATCCCGTATTTCAGTTATGTGGCTGCGGCATGGGTGACTTTGATCGCTTATGGTGCGATGATGGTCAGCTCTTATTTTTGGGGTCAAAAGAATTATGCGATCCCCTATCGCGTGAAGAAGAATTTGGCCTATATCCTGGTGGGATCGGTGATCTGTTGGCTTTCATTTTCCGTTTTCCAGCGAAATGTGTGGGTGGGAAACAGCCTGTTTTTAGCCTTTGCTGCGGTAACTGCGGCGCTGGAAGGCAAGACCTTGAAAAAAAGGTTAAACTAATTCAAGCGCTTCAAAGCGACTTTCGATTTCTTCCAGCACTTCCAAAACATCTTCCAGGCGGTCCAATGTCACCAGGCGCATTCTATATTCCTTAAAGTGAGGTATGCCTTTAAAATAATTCGCGTAGTGCCTGCGCATCTCGAAAATGCCTACTTTATCGCCTTTCCAAGCGATGGATTTCTCTAAATGCGTCCTGCAGACCGAAACTCGTTCGGAGATGGTAGGGCCTGGGAGGTATTCGCCGGTTTCGAAATGGTGTTTTACCTCGCGAAAGATCCACGGGTAACCAATAGAAGCTCGGCCGATCATGATGCCGTCCACCTCGTATTCTTTTCTCCAAGCCATGGCCTTATCGGGGCTATCTACATCGCCATTGCCGAAAATGGGAATTTGGATTCGGGGATTACGTTTGACTTCACGGATCAGACTCCAATCCGCATGCCCTTTATACATTTGGGAGCGCGTGCGGCCGTGTATGCTAAGTGCCTGAATGCCTACATCTTGTAGTCGTTCAGCCACTTCGTAGACGTTTTTGGTGTTATCGTCCCAGCCCAGCCGTGTCTTAACCGTAACGGGCAGGTGGGTCGACTCCACGACCGCCTTGGTCATGGCTGTCATGCGATCGATATCCTGCAGAAGACTGGCTCCCGCTCCTCGACACGCTACGTTTTTCACCGGACAGCCATAATTAATGTCAATAAGATCCGGCCCGGCCAATGTCGCGATTTCAGTCGCCTCACGCATGCTGTCTATATCGCTGCCAAAGATTTGAATCCCGACAGGGCGTTCGTATTCG
>DASRQK010000126.1:0-6031 GCA_035645875.1 Sphingobacteriaceae bacterium
TGCATTTCGCATTACAGCCATCTTTCACACGGGTAAGGGTAAGGAATTGTTCAAAGCGGAATTGCCGAAACGATTTAAAAAAGCCGAAGAGGCGGAGCAATTCTTAAAAGACTGCATAGGGGCCGATTTTCAGGTGGAGAACTTGGAAACTAAACCTTCTAAACGGAATCCAGCCGCGCCGTTCACCACGTCTACCTTACAACAGGAGGCGAGCCGTAAATTGGGATTTTCGGTGGCCCGGACCATGACGGTCGCTCAGCGCCTGTATGAATCCGGACGAATCACCTACATGCGTACCGATTCGGTGAATTTGAGTGAGACCGCGCTGAAAGCAGCAGAACAGGAAATTCGCTCGAATTACGGTGAGAAATATTACAAAAAACGCCAATACCGCACGAAATCCTCAGGCGCCCAAGAAGCACATGAAGCCATTCGCCCTACTTATTTTGATCAGCATACCATCGATGGGGACAATGCCGAGCGCAGGCTCTATGAATTGATCTGGAAAAGATCCATTGCGTCTCAGATGAGTGAAGCTGAGTTTGAGCGAACGGTCGCTAAAATTTCCATTTCAACCCGTGAGGAGGAGCTAACCGCTACGGGGGAAGTGTTGAAATTCGATGGATTTTTGAAGGTTTATTTCGAATCCACCGATGAGGAACCGGAATATTCGGCGGACGATAATTCGGACAATGCACTGCTTCCTCCCCTTCAAAAAGGGCAGGCCCTGCAACTGAGAAATATGCTCGCCACCGAAAGATTTTCCCGTCATCCGGCTCGTTACACAGAGGCCAGTTTGGTGAAAAAACTCGAAGAACTGGGCATCGGCCGTCCATCCACCTATGCGCCGACCATTTCGACCATTCAAAACCGGGGATATGTGGTGAAAGAAGACCGAGATGGAAAACCGAGGGATTATCGGGTGTTCGAATGGACGGAAGGTGCGGTTCAATTCCATACCAAGACAGAAAATACCGGTGCCGAAAGAAATAAATTATTCCCTACAGACATCGGGATGGTGGTCAATGATTTTCTGGTCGAACACTTTAAAGGAATAGTCGATTTTAACTTTACAGCGAAAGTCGAGAAGGAATTTGATGAGATCGCGCAGGGCATGAAAGAATGGACAGACATGCTGCGTGATTTTTATGGTCCCTTCCACGATGAAGTGCAAAATACCTTGGAACACGCCGACCGGGCAAACAGTGAGCGTATATTGGGTACGGATCCGGCGACTGGAAAACCGGTCAGTGTGCGGATCGGCAGATTCGGTCCATTGGTCCAAATCGGTGCGCAGGATGATGAGGAGAAACCCCGTTACGCGAGCCTGCGTCCAGGACAAATGATCGAAACCATTACTTTTGAAGATGCTTTAGAGCTGTTCAAATTGCCGAAGAAAGTGGGGGAATTCGAAGAGAAAGAAATGACGGTGGCGATCGGCAGATTCGGTCCCTATATTCGTCACGATGGACAATTTTACTCCCTGCCAAAAGGAATGGATCCCCATGATGTAGTCGAAGAAGAGGCCATTCGGATCATCGAGGAGAAACGCCAAAAAGACAAGGATAAGATTATTAAGGTATTCGATGAAAACCCGGACGCCCGCGTAGAAAACGGTCGGTGGGGTCCATTCATTCGATTCGGTAAACAAAATATTAAGATTCCAAAAGGGAGGGAGGCTGAAAGCATTACCTATGAGGAAGTCTTGGAGTGGGCCGCTGCGGATGATAAGAAACCGAAAGCACGCGGTCGAGGAGCAAAAGCTAAAAAAAGCTAAAATAGGATAATTCATGAAAGCAGATTTACCCCTGAATATCGTTCAGGATATTTTTGTCGCCATCGTCCTGGAAAGCGATTCGCCAGAGGGAGCGATTTGGCAGGTTTATTTGGTGAATGATAAGGATCAGATGCTGAACAATGTGATGGTCAGCTCAAAAGGGTACGGACTGAAAGATGATCAAGAGGTGAAAACCTCGGTTTTAAGACATTTTATTGGTGATCTGGGAGCACATGATTATGCGCGAATAGAAGCCATTGACCCGCAGGTGTTTGGATTGACCAATGAGTATTGGCTCAGCTTCTATATAGATGGAACGATTTACGATAAGAAATACATTTTCCTGCCGGATAGTATAGTAGACGAACACATGACCCGGGTACCTGTGCTCGATAAGCCCGGTATATTGATCGGCGGGGTGATGGATGAAGCGAAAAAAGATTGATCCCCTATGGTTTCCAGAAATAACACCATCATCGCGATAGACGGCTATTCATCCTGTGGTAAAAGTACGCTGGCCAAGGCTTTAGCGAAGCAGCTGGGCTATGTGTATGTGGATAGCGGGGCCATGTATCGTGCGGTTACGCTCTTTTTCTTACGGCACAAAATCGATTTGGAGGATGACGCGGCTGTGGAACAGGCAGTGTCCCAAATTCAGATCGATATGCACGAGGAGCAGGGTGCATTAGCCATACAATTAAATGGCGAGGATGTGTCGGATGAGATTCGACAAATGTATGTTTCTGAGCTGGTGAGTGAGGTGAGCGCCTTAAAAAGGGTGCGCCAGGAGATGGTGGCCCAACAACAAGCCTTAGGCCGTCGCAGAAATCTGGTGATGGATGGCCGAGATATCGGTACCCATGTGTTTCCGCATGCTGACCTGAAACTTTTTATGACGGCCGACCCTGCGGTGCGGGCGCAGCGCCGGTTTCTCGAATTACAGGCGAAAGGGGAGCAGACGAGCATGGAAGAGGTGATCGAAAATTTGGCGCATCGAGACCAAATCGACACCACCCGGGATGAAAGCCCATTGGTGCAGGCGGATGATGCGATACTATTGGACAATACACACCTGAGCGAGGCCGAACAGTTGGCTTTTGCGCTAGCAGAAGTAGCGAAAATTAGATGATGAGAATAAAGCTGTTTATTCCCTGCCTGATCGATCAGTTTTTTCCGGAAACGGCGGTAAACATGAAACGGGTATTGGAGAAAGCGGGTTGCCAGATCGAATACAATCCCGACCAGACCTGCTGCGGGCAGCCGACCTATCAAGCTGGTTTTTGGGATGAGGCGAAGAAATTAGGCGAGAAGTTTTTAAAGGATTTTTCAGAAGAATTACCGATTGTGAGTCCGTCTGCGGCCTGTGTGGGTATGGTGAAGGTGGGTTATGATGATCTGTTTACCAATACATTGCATCATAATCGCTGCCGTGCGGTGCAGGGTCAGATTTTCGAGCTTTCTGAGTTTCTTATTCATGTGCTCAAAGTGGATTATTTCGGTGCAGAGCTGGAAACCCGGGCTGTTTACCACGATGCTTGTTCGGCGTTACGGACTTGTGGGATTAAAGCCGAGCCCCGACAGTTATTGAGGAATGTGGCTGGTCTGGAACTCCTGGAAGCGCCGGATGCAGAAGTGTGCTGCGGTAATGGGGGGCATCTGAAGGACCGTCATCCGGAAATCGCGGATGCGATGAGTGCCCAGAAGGTTCATAACGCATTGGACCTGGGAGCGGAAGCCATCATATCGACCGATGCGTCCTGCCTCATGCAATTACAGCGCTATATCGATCGCGAGAAATTAGCCATCCGCACGTATCACATCGCGGATGTGCTGGCCAGTGGTTGGCCGAATATTTAATGGTATTTTTCGGTTCATAAAGAATTAATGGAAATAAACAATTAATAGGATCAAATTTATATATTTGTCCATCAGCTCATAGATATAAATCTTAAATACATATGCAAGAAGTCTATATAGTCGCCGCAGTGCGCACGCCAATCGGTAGCTTTGGAGGTAGTCTTTCGAGTTTAACTGCGACGCAGTTGGGGGGTATAGCCATCAAGGAAGCCGTACAGCGAGCCGGTATCTCCGGTGATCAGGTACAGGAAGTTTATTTTGGAAATGTTTTATCAGCCAATTTAGGACAGGCTCCGGCGACCCAAGCCGCTAAATATGCCGGGCTGCCGGATGTGCCGGCCACGACCATTAATAAGGTATGTGCGTCCGGGACTAAATCCATCATGTTGGCGGCTCAAAGTATCGCACTGGGACAGAACGATGTCGTCGTCGCAGGTGGGATGGAAAGTATGAGTAACGTCCCATTTTATCTGGACAAAGCCCGTACGGGTTACCGTTTGGGGCATGGGCAGGTGACCGATGGGCTGGTAAAGGACGGCCTTTGGGATGTATATAACGATTATCACATGGGATCGGCAGCTGAACTTTGTGCTGTGGAGCATCAGATCGGCCGTGAAGAACAGGACGCCTATGCCGTATCATCTTATAAGAGGGCGCAAGAGGCCCAAGCGAGCGGAAAATTCAAAGACGAGATCGTTCCGGTGGAAATAAAAGGCCGCAGAGGCGATGTAAGTGTAGTAGATCAAGATGAGGAAATGCATGCCGTTAATTTCGATAAAATTCCGGGATTGAGACCGGTTTTTCAAAAAGAGGGTACGGTGACAGCAGCGAATGCTTCTACGCTGAATGATGGTGCGGCGGGATTGGTCCTGGTGAGCGGCGGGAAATTAAAAGAATTGGGTTTGACACCATTGGCCAAAATCCGTGGTTATGGTGACGCGCAGCAGCAGCCCGAATGGTTTACGACTGCTCCCGCGCAAGCGATTCCCCGCGCCTTGGCCCATGCCGGCCTGCATGCCGATGCGGTGGATTTCTACGAAATTAACGAAGCGTTTTCAGTGGTGGCACTGGCTAATAATAAATTATTGGGCCTGACCGGTGAAAAAGTTAATGTACATGGCGGTGCGGTCGCGATGGGACATCCCTTGGGCGCATCCGGCGCACGCATTGTCGTGACCCTGCTATCGGTATTGAACCAATATCAAGGCCGCATAGGTGTCGCTGGAATTTGTAATGGTGGAGGCGGAGCCAGCGCATTGGTGATAGAAAGATGCTAAAAAAATAAATGCTAAAAGTTAAAAGCTTATTATTGTATAATAAATTGTGGATTAGCTAAATACAAATATGAATACAAATCAGGATCAGGAATTAATCGACCACCTGGCACGAAAAGGGGTAGAAACCTCGACCGTGTTTAGTCACCCTTCGAGTCTCTTCGTATTGTTCTTTACCGAGATGTGGGAGCGCTTCAGTTACTATGGAATGCGGGCCTTATTGACGCTTTTCTTAGTGAGTAGTCTGGCCAGTGGGGGCTGGGAATGGACCCGTGCAGAAGCGATGGAACTTTACGGCTGGTACACCGGATTGGTGTATTTGACTCCGTTACTCGGAGGGATGATTGCCGACCGACTAACCGGCTATAGAAAAGCGGTGTTTTGGGGTGCGATCGTGATGACTTTAGGTCACGCTTCCATGGCTTTGGAGATCTTTTCATCCACCTTTTTCTTTATCGGTTTGGGACTGATGATCCTGGGTAATGGTCTGTTTAAACCAAATATTTCTTCGATGGTGGGCCAACTATACCCCGATAACAGCCCGAAGAAAGATGCGGGTTACACCATTTTTTACATGGGGATCAATGCCGGAGCTTTCCTGGGAATGTTACTGTGTGGTTACATCGGTGAAAAAGTAGGCTGGCACTACGGCTTTGGTTTGGCGGGTATCTTTATGCTTTTTGGTGCGTTGCAATTCTATTTTGGTCGTAAGATTTTCGGCGTAGTAGGCGAGTCCCCCAAGGAGACAAAAGATGCCGCTGAAGACCGGGCGATCGCCAATCAGCAGGCACAAAGCACGCCTGATGAAGTGGTGCCAAAAAATGTAGAACGGGATCGCCTGATCGTGATCGGCTTTCTAATCGTATTCAGTATTTTCTTCTGGCTATCATTCGAACAGGCCGGGGGATCCATGAGTATTTTTGCATTGGATTATACCCAGCGGGTGTTGTCTGGCAATGCGGCAACCATCTTTAAATGGGTGGATGCGGCACTGACGATATTCCCACTGGCGATTGTAACGTATGTCCTTTATTCCTTGGCCAAAAAGCTGATGGGCAAATACCCTAAAACGATATTTTTTACCGGACTTAGTTTTGTGATCATTTGGATCCTGGGACTGTGG
>DASRQK010000127.1:0-4296 GCA_035645875.1 Sphingobacteriaceae bacterium
TGGATTGGATGGTGTCCACGATTTCCTGCTGGCTCGGCCAAATGTCCTTCAAATATACCGGCTGACCATTGGGATCGTATCCAACTGGCTCAGTCGTGAGATCCACATCGACTCTGCCGACCAAGGCATAGACGACTACGAGCATGGGAGACATGAGGAAGTTCATTTTCACCTGCGGGTGGACACGGGCTTCAAAGTTTCGGTTTCCGGAAAGCACCGAAGCCACCACCAAGTCACCTTGATCCACAGCTTCGGCAATGTGCGGCTGTAAGGGCCCACTATTACCAATACAGGAAGTACAACCATAGCCTACCGTGTGAAAACGAAGGGCCGCCAATTCGTCCAAAAGATTAGCTCGTTTCAAGTACTCGGTCACCACCTTTGACCCTGGAGCCAAACTGGTTTTAACCCAAGATTTAGTTCGTAGTCCGCGCTCAACTGCTTTTTTAGCAACCAAACCAGCACCCACCATCACTGCGGGATTGGACGTATTCGTACAACTGGTGATCGCGGCTATCGCGATGCTGCCATCGCTCAACACATATTCTTGATTTTTGATCTTGATACGTACCGAACGCATTTCGGCCGCCTCCACGGCCACTTTCGGATTCACCTCTTTACGCTCAAAATTGAACTCCGTACCCGAGCCGCCTTCAGCTAACCAGGCGTGCTCCTGCCGGTCTTTCACAGGTTTATAGCTCCTGTTATATTCATCTGCTAAAAGCTCGCCGAACTTACTGCTCAGGTCTTTGACTAATATTTTGTCCTGCGGACGCTTAGGTCCGGACACAGTAGGCTGTAAAGTGCCCAAGTCTAATTCCAACACATCGGTATATTCGATTTCTTCCTTACCCGTACGCCATAGAAGATTGTTTTTACAATATTCTTCGACCAATGCGATCTGTTCCTCGGAACGGTTCGTGCGACGCATATAATCCAATGTCTGATCGTCGATGGGGAAATAAGACACCGTACAGCCGAACTCGGGAGACATATTGGCGATGGTCGCACGGTCTGTTACACTGAGGAAGTCCAAGGCATCCCCGAACACCTCCACAAACTTTCCGACCACCCCATAATCCCGTAATAATTTCGTAATGGTCAACACCATATCGGTCGCTGTACAACCCGCAGGGATTCGACCACTTAACTTCAGCCCGATGACTTGAGGGCAGGTAAAGTAAATGGGCTGGCCTAACATGGCAGCCTCTGCCTCAATACCACCTACTCCCCATCCTAATACACCAATTCCATTGACCATCGGCGTATGAGAATCCGTTCCAACCAAAGTGTCCGGGAAAGCCCAGCCGTCTCGGGCGATCACACCCTTGGCCAAGTATTCCAAGTTTACCTGGTGACAAATTCCCATGCCCGGTGGCACCACCGTAAAATTATCCATCGCTTGCTGACCCCATTTGAGCAGTTCATAGCGCTCAGAGTTTCGCTCATACTCTAACTCTACGTTACTTTGATAGGCATAATTGGTCCCATAATAATCCACCTGTACGGAGTGGTCAATGACCAAATCCACTGGAATAGCGGGGTTGATTTTGCTCCCATCACCTCCCTTTCGCACGACTTCTGCACGGATAGAAGCCATGTCCACGACTGCCGGCACACCGGTAAAGTCCTGCATCAGTACACGGGCAGGCTTGAACGGGACTTCCTTATCCGTCCCCTTCGGATTCCAATTTACCAAGGTATTTCTATGTTCGTCGGTGATCGCAAAATTATCCTGATTCCGAAGCACATTTTCCAATAAAATCCGAATGGAAAAAGGCAATTTTTCTATGTTATGCCCTTGTTCCTGAAGCACTTTGAGGGAAGCTAATTTATAATCCATAGTCAGCGTATTTAGTATCAAGCCAAGATAGGAAATATTATCCACCCCTCCAAACAGGCCGGTGAGAAAATTAAAACAGCCCGATCATCCACATAAAAGCCTCCCAGAGCAGGTATATAAAACCCAGGGTCAATACCAGCATCACGACAAAAACCGCAGCCAAAACATCGTTTCCTTTGCCTTGATGCTTTCCCTGATAATAGTATTCCCGTAACAAAATGATGTTTTTGGTATTGGCCTTGAAGAAAAAATCAAAAATATTCCCAATCACCGGTATGGCACCGACGGTCGTATCCAAAATCACATTGATGAGCATCAACATGACTACCTTGCGACTGGCCCCGTGACGCCACATGATCACAATCAGCATCAGGGATACCCCAAAACCAATGATGTCCCCCAAGAAGGGCACTAAGTTAATAAGAGGGTCTAGTCCAAAACGAAACCGGCCGGCGCGGAAATGAAATTTTTCATCCATGAGCCAGGCCACCCGGTCCACCCATACAAAATCTCGCTTCATTCGATCACTGATCGGCCGCACTGGTTTTTGCATGTGGTAAATGTACTAAAAAAATCAACGGGTCAATTCCCCTCAGCACGAATTTACAGCAACTCAAAAATCACATCCACCGTGAAGGAATATTTTACTTTTTTAAAGTCAATGTCCAGACTTTGATCCATAGACACAGACTCCATCGCTGCCGATGCGCGATATTGGGGATAGATGGGTTGGGGGAAATTCACCGTACCACTTTCGGAAATGGAAAGCGCTTTTCCGACCTCATCGCCTACCGCCTCTGCCAAATACACCGCCCGCTCTTTCGCGTCCTGAATGGCTTGGATTTTCAATTCTTTTTCCAATTCTTTCTTACCTGAGTAATCATAACCATCCACATTGCTGTACTGAACTCCTCGGGGATCTACTGCGGCGAAAAGGCTATTGACCGCATGGAGATTGGTTACCTTGATTCGAAATTGCTTCGCAGCGAGAAAGCCGGGGTCATTTTTCTTTTTATTCCAATCATAATTATAGCTGGAAATATTATTGATCATAAAATCTTCCGGATCAATGCCAGCCTGCATGGCCGCCTGATGCAATTGCTTTTCCAAATCCTCTATACTCGCTTTCCTGCGATTGTTATTGTCCAGAAAGAATTCCTTGAGGGAAATGGAAAGGTAAATAATGTCCGGTGTAACTTCGCGTTCTGCCTCACCCCTCACCTGAATAATTCGCTTGTCTGTCGTGGCTGTTTGCGCCGCCGCACCGAGTCCTACCATACTTAAAACTATGGCCATGATGGTTGTTTTCATATTAATTTTTATTGTTTAAATGAATAATACAAAATTTCTGCCAAATTTTAACCCTTATTCAAATGATTATATATACCTTTGTACATTATTTATTTTTTAATACATTACAAAAATGGCAGAAGGAGTAGTAAAATTCTTTAATGAAACCAAAGGTTTCGGTTTCATTGTCCCTAACTCTGGCGAGAGTGACATCTTCGTTCACTCTTCAGGACTGATCGACCAGATCCGCGAGAACGATAACGTATCTTACGAAGTGGAACAAGGTCGCAAAGGTTTAAATGCGGTAAATGTTAAAGTAATCTAGGTTACTGATCGATATATTTATTGTATGCAGAGGCTGTCTCATCAAAATGAGGCAGCCTTTTTTATTAGTCGCTTCAGATGAAAGGCCGGAAGTCATTCGTAGTGGGGAAAAATAAAAAAAAGCCCCACATTGCTGTAAGGCTTTTTTCTTCGGCTCCTCAGGCTGGGCTCGAACCAGCGACCCTCTGATTAACAGTCAGATGCTCTAACCAGCTGAGCTACTGAGGAATTTTCTGGTTATGCCGGATACTGTCCGAAGCAGCCCGATCAACGAATTTATACTCGCTGTTTTCGGGACTGCAATAATCGGAAGATTTACTTGAAAAAACAAAAAAAAGTAAAAATTAATTTTTAAAAGGGCATTGACCCTAAAAAGACTACAACAGAACCCCTGAAAGAACGAACAGCGCGACGGAAAAATAGATCGCTAAACCCGTGACATCCACTAAAGTAGAGACAAAAGGTGTGGAAGAGGTCGCCGGATCGAAACCTAAACGCCTCAGAATAAAGGGGAGCATGGAACCCATTAAGGAACCCCACATCACTACACCCAAGAGCGAAAGTCCGACTACGGTCCCGATCAAATACCAATATTCACCATAGGCGCCGGAAAAGGATTGCCAAGCATAAATCCGAATAAAGCCGAGTACACCGAGCACTACGCCCAACATCAAGCCGGACAAAATCTCCCTTCGCATGACCCGCCACCAATCTCCCAAGGTAACTTCGCCTAAAGCCATCGCCTGGATAATCAATGTGGAAGCCTGGGAACCGCTATTCCCTCCACTGGAAAGGATCAGAGGAACCAAAACCAGGAGCATGACTGTATTAGCCAATTG
>DASRQK010000128.1:0-4786 GCA_035645875.1 Sphingobacteriaceae bacterium
AAAAACAAAACCCCGATGATGGGCACCGGGGTTTGTTACTAACCAATTATAAACCTAAATTATGAAAAGACAAATCTTAAATATCAAAAATTCTACTGCTCCAAATCCGCCCCTACTCCATCTCTTTTTGACACTGCAAAACTACTGAAATTTTTTCATTTTGCAAATTTTAATTGTAATCAAATTGTAAAATCGCTATTTAGAAAAGCGCCTTAGACAAAGGATTACGCATTTAGTACTAACCTATCAACAAACATGCCAAACCAAAATCAACACCAAGCTTAGTGTCTTTTTTACACATTTTAACATTTCTGACAAATACCTGACATTATGAGGCTACAGATACCCTTCCTATTTCACAGTAATTTTAATTACATTTGAACATGATTTTTAAAAAATTCAAGGATGTACAGGCTTTTGTGATTGATGTGGATGGGGTATTGACAAATGGGCAGATTTTGGTAACAGAAACCGGTCAGCAACTCCGGCAATTTGACATAAAAGATGGTTATGCGGTTAAACTGGCAGCCGATCTGGGATACCCCATGGCAGTCATTACCGGGGGAAATTGTCCAGGCGTATTAAAAAGGTTGAATGACTTAGGAATTCAAGAAGTTTTCACAGGTGTCCATGAAAAAGAGCAAGTATTAGTGGATTGGCTACATGAAAAGCAAATTGACCCGGCTTATGTATTATATATGGGGGATGATATTCCAGACTTACCCTGCCTGAAGCACGTCGGACTTCCGACCTGTCCAAATAACGCCTCTGAGGAGGTAAAACAGGTCTGTAGATACATATCCCCACGTGCGGGTGGACAGGGTGCCGTTCGGGACGTTATCGAAAAAGTTCTTAAACTACAGGACAAATGGCCAAATTAATTTTAGCGAGCCAATCTCCTCGGAGACAAGAATTATTAAAAGAGATGGGGCTAGATTTTCAAGTCCTCACCATAAAAGTAGACGAAAGCTTTCCGCCCGAGCTGACTCCTTCCGAGGCGGTTCAATACATAGCACGAAAAAAAGCAGAAGCGCTGACAGATTACGCTGATCAGGACTTGGTTCTCACGGCAGATACCATTGTCGTCCTGGATGGCCGGATTTTAGGCAAGCCCAAGGACGAAAAGGATGCCTTGGAGATGTTATCAAGCTTGTCAGGCCGCTGGCATGAAGTGATGACGGCTTGCTGCTTACTGTATCGCGGAAAATTCAGCACGATTCTTGAGGTCACGCGCGTGTGTTTCCGAGAATTGAGCCGAAAAGAACTGGAGCATTATATACAGGAATACCAACCTTTCGATAAAGCCGGAGCTTATGGCATTCAGGAATGGATTGGAATAGTAGGCGTCACCGAGATTCAGGGTTCCTATCACAATGTGGTGGGATTGCCGACTGCGAGGCTCTACGAAGCACTGAAAGAACTAGGACTAAAAGGAACAAGGACAAAGGACTGAAACATCCTTGATCCTTGCTCATTGATCATTGATCCTTGCTCATTAATCATTGATCCTTGCTCATTGATCATTGATCCTTGCTCATTGATCCTTGATCATTGATCATTGATCCAAAACTATAGAGGATGAGAAGTAAGTTTATATTTTTTTTATTGATGGCCCTGATCGTGTCGGGATGTGGATTGAATCGGGAAACCCGGGCCCTGCGTGCTCTGAAGCACTGTGAATTTCAATTGGTGGCATTGGATCAATTGACGTTGGCTGGGGTGGACATCTCTCGTCTGCTGGAACAGGATCGGCAGCTGGAAATGAGTAGCTTACCGGCGCTGGCTTTTGCGTACCTGAATCAAGATCTACCCATGGATGCTACTTTACAGGTCCAGATTCACAATCCCACTAACAAACTCGCCGGCATTGGGGAATTTGAATACATCATACTAATGGATGATCTGGAGCTGCTGGACGGCACTTCGGACATAGCCATCAGCGTACCTTCTGAGTCGACGATCACCACACCCATCCACTTGCGCGCGAATGTCTATAAACTCTTGAGCCAGGGGGACAATTTACAACGGGTCATCCGATTTTTAAATACAGGAACCTCATCCGGGCAGCTCCAAGACGAGTCATTGAACCTGACTTTTAAAATCAAACCCACCCTCACATTAGCCAAGCAGCCCATCCAATATCCCGGTTACATTACGGTTCAGAAGTCACTGGATAGGCAGGCGGTGCTGGAACTGCTGCGGTAACACGATATCTTAGGGCTCGGCGGGGGAATATTTCACCACCGCATGATTATAAGGCTCCAAGGTATTGAGGTATTCATAAATCGCTCCCAAATCTTGTTCCGTCATACCACTGTACATATACCAGGGCATCAGCGTTTGAAATTCGCCGGGACGAACCTGGGACAAAACATAAGCGGAATCTGCATACATCTTAAAGCGTTCCACAAAACTTTCCTTGGTATAGGAGCCGATTCCGGTTTCATGCGGCGTGAGATTAGATGAGCGCACCACACTCCCGTCGGGGAATTGAAATTCACGTCCACCTCCACCCGCTGGCCCCACGGGCTTATTATTTTGAAAATTCGTATGACAATCAAAGCAAGATGCAGCCGTAACCATGTACTTTCCATAATCTACTACCTGATTCGTGTCTGGCCGAGCGCCGGGTTCCGCAGGCTGAGGTATTGTGCGCATAATTAGATTAAAAGGAAAATCTGCTTTAGACTCGGGGTGATTCGTTTCGACCGGATCCAAAGTCCGCAAATACGCGATTACTGCCCTGATATCCGCTGGGTCCAGTTTGCCAAAACTATGATAAGGCATCACCGGAAAGATCGGATCACCATTTTTCTTCACGCCTGTTGTTATCAATCGGTACAGTTCTCCATCGGACCAATCCCCGACTCCAAAGGGCGTAATATTACTCGATACGAATTGACCCGGGAACCCCATGGAGTGATCAAAAACATCTCCCCCTACAAATTCAGTTCCAGGGGATGGGGGACCTGAAAAAAGCGAAAAGTCCCGGGATGAATGGCAATCGGCACACATCATCACATGATAAGCCAGGTATTCGCCACGTGCGACCTTCTCAGGCGTAAATTGAACTTCGATTTCTTCGGGCTGACCGACATTGGGCAGTGCCGTGAAAAGGTAGGTGGTCAATAGGATCACCAAGACCAAAGCAGCAGCAAACACAATAGATAAAATTCTAACACTTCTTTTCATAGTATTTGGTTTATATGAAAACAAAATTGGACTAAAAGAAAGGAATGCACATCACCCATATGGGTGATTTTTGAGGAGAAATGAAGTGTACCTTGTTAATATTGCATCAGTTTACTGACCAGTTCGGCCCGACTAGAGGAATTGGTCTTCATAAAAATATTTTTTAAATGTGTTTTAACGGTGTTGGGTGACACAAATAAAGTATTGGCGATCTGTTGATTAGAAAGTCCATCGCAAAGTAGTAGTAAAATCTCCATTTCCCTTGGGGACAATGCTTGATCCAGACTTTGGTTCAGAAGCATCACCCGGCCATGATTATCAAATCGGGGATTGGGGTGATAATAATTATGAAGAGCGACCGCTAAGCTTGCTTTGAGCTGCGATTTATTGAAGGGCTTCACCAAAAATTGGTCAGGAAAAACATGCCTCACGTTGGAAAGCGTTAGGGAATCACAGTAACCCGTCAAAAACACGATCGGCATCTGATGGTTTTCTCGAATCCAGACCGCTAAATCAATTCCATCCTCTGCTTGGTCCAAATGTATGTCCAGCAGTGCAATATGGACTTCTTCATCCTGAATAAACGCTTTGGCCATCTCCACGTCATAAGCCGGACCAATGGGATGAAGGCCGAGCTCTTTCAAGCACTCGACTAGGTCATATGCGATCAACGCATCATCTTCTACCACGAGAATATGCTTTCGATTGAGCGCCTTCATCATTTTTGATTATAATCGGAATACTAAATTCGGCGTGAGTACCGCTAGGCTGATCGATGTAATTAAACTTCGCGTTAAAACGCTGACTAAATATTTGAATCAGCTCTTTTCCAGTTCCCATTTCTTCGACCTCTTGCTGGATTTGACCCTGCCCATTGTCCCGCACTGCGATGGTAATGTGGGACGCCTCCTGAGTCACCAGGAGGTCAATCCGACCGGCGCGATTTGGAAAAGCATGTTTGATCGCATTGGTGATCATTTCATTTATGACCAATCCGATTGGAATGGCTTGATCGATATCTAAAGAAAACGCATCGCAATGATAATTCAGCTCTATTTCCCGGTCGACCAATAAAAATGCTTCTTTAAAATACGCACAAAGGCGCTCGATATACGATTCGAAAGAGATATTTCGAAGATCTTTGCATTGATAGAGTTGCTGGTGAAGCAAACTGATCGCTCCCACGCTGTCTCTACTGGATTGCAATGCTTTTCGAGCTTTTTGATCGCGCGTGTTTCGACTATGTAGACTGAGGATGCTGTTTAATAATTGGAGGTTATTTTTAGTCCGGTGATGCATTTCGGCGAATAACAAATCATTTTCAGCCATGGCAGCTTCCCTTTCCTTTATTTCCAGGGACAATTGTTTTTTCTGCTTCCAAATCTTTCGAAGAAATAACACGCTGGTCACCAAACCAAGTACAAGTAGAAAACCTAGGGACAAATACCAGATTCGCTGCGTAGCTTTCTTTTCCAATTCAAGGCGTTGCAGGTCGATGAGGTTTTCCTTCTCTATCAAGTCAAATCGGGCTTGCATGTCTTCCATGGCCCATTGACTACTTTCATGATGTAAACTATCCGTCAGTAGCTGATGT
>DASRQK010000129.1:0-3326 GCA_035645875.1 Sphingobacteriaceae bacterium
ACATGACCGTCCAATTTTATAATGAGGATGCACCTGGAACGGTTGAAAACTTCTTAAAACTAGCCAAATCAGGATACTACGATGGAGTTACTTTTCACAGAGTCATTCCAGATTTCGTGATTCAGGGTGGTGATCCAACAGGTACTGGCGCAGGTGGCCCAGGGTACGAAATCAAATGTGAATTAGATGGCGGAAATCAATATCATGACCGAGGCGTATTGTCCATGGCACATAGAGGGCGGGACACCGGAGGTTCTCAGTTCTTCATTTGTCACAGCAGGAACAATACCGCACACTTGGACGGACATCATACCTGTTTTGGAAAAGTAATAGAAAACTTGGCGGTCATCGATGAAATCCGTCAGGGCGATAAGATTGTAGGAATAGAAATTATTGAAGAATAAGTTTAAGCAGGAGAATGAATTTAAGAGGATTAGTTTCGGTAACGGGAAAACCCGGATTATTCAAATTAGTGGGACAGAACAAAAATGGTTTTGTGATCGAAACCATGGACCAACCACCCGTCAGACACATTGTCAATCTTTCGACTTCTAAGATGGCTACCTTGGAAGACATCACCATTTTTGGAGAAGAAGATGAAATTAAATTGATCGACATCTTTAATAAAATGAAAGCAGGAGATTCAGAGATCCCTGACCCCAAGGCAGATGGCGCAAAATTGAGGGAATTCTTCAATATAGTTGCCCCAGACCATGATGCTAGTCGAGTATATAGCTCGGACATCAAGAAAATTATTACATGGTATGGGATTATAAAGGAATTGCCGCTATTCGATGAGCCTGAACCAGAACCTTTAACGGCTCAATAACACATCTAAATACACCCAAAATCATAGGCGGACATTAGCAAAAGCAAATGCCGCCTTTTTTATCCAAAATAAAGAATCGCAGCTACAATCGCCAAACCAATGATGGTCATAATCCAAAACAAGCGGCTTTCCGGCTTCGTGTCTTCCTTATGATAATAACTTCGCTTTGGTAATCTCATGACTTCCTCCTTTGTTCTTATTTCCTCCGTTAGTTTATAAGATGCAATATAGCATAAAATTCCACAAAAACACGACCAAATCCACTACCTCAGTCTAAAATTGCCCCTCAGGCATGGTGATAAGGCTCTCCCCGTTGTATGGTAAACGCCCGATAAAGCTGCTCCACAAAAAACAGACGAACCATTTGGTGTGAAAAAGTCATCGGAGACAATGCCATCATTTTATCGGCACGTGCATATAAAGTTTGGTCAAAACCATAAGGTCCACCAATAATAAATACCAGCTGCTGCACACTGGAAACTGCCTGTTTTTCGAGAAAGGTGGAAAATTCGACCGAAGTCCAAGCCACTCCGCGCTCATCCAGAAGAATCACCCGATCCCCCGGTAATAAAAGCTTCTGTATCGACTTGGCTTCCTTTAACTTTTGATCGGCCACAGAAAGTCCTTTAGCTTGCTTAATATCTGGGACAATGGAAAGGCGAAATTGGATATAATGTTTCAACCTGCCTGTAAATTTATCGATGCCTTCTTGCAAGTACTTCTCATCGGTTTTACCCACACAGATTAGGTGTATCTTCATGCACACAAAATTTGCTAAAGATCTATTAATCATCGCGGAGAATGACGTAAATGTCTTCTCCGTCTTTTTTCATTTGGTATTTTTCGCGAGCGATTCGTTCAATTGCAGCAGGATCGTGCTGGAGACCTTCCAAGGTTTGAGAAATTTCACTGATCTCCGTTTCGTAAAACACCTTCTCTTTTTCCAAAGTTTTCAGACTATTATAATAGCTAAATTGGGAACTCAGGTCGTGACGGTCGAAAAACAGCAGCCAAGCAGCGAAAATTAATCCTGCGATGACGTATCGGTTTTTAATTAAGGAAATCAAACGTTCCATTCTATCGATTTAGCGTTCTCATGCGATGTAAGCGCCTCCATGAAATCACCCAAAAGTAGCGAATAAATTCCATCGAACAAAAAATAAACCTATTTCCTCCGCTTCAATCGAAGTTAGGAGGAAATAGGTTTATTTAAAATCCTGCAGCTTTCGCCGCCGCTCTTACACTTACTCTGGGCTAAAGCCCCAGTCTATCCCTTTGTGGATGGCAGGCACTCCGACCTCGATCCATGGAGCGGCCGGTTTGCCCTTCAGGAAGTGATCAAAAAACTCTTGCTGTCGGCGTTGAATATCCTTACGATTTTGACGTTGCACCAAATTATGCGCATCCCCGTTATAGTTCAGTAACCACGCGGGCTTGCCCAAACGGCGCAAAGCGGTAAACATCTCAATTCCTTGATACCAAGGCACCGCTCCATCCTCATCATTGTGCATAATGGCCACCGGTGTGGTTACATTAGGCATATGAAATAATGGCGAATTCTCAATGTATAATTCAGGTTTTTCCCATAAGGTAGCACCGATTCGGCTTTGCGTACGCTCATACTGGAACTGACGGTTCATACCGGACTGCCAACGAATTCCGCCATAAGCAGAAGTCATATTCACCACTGGCGCACCGGACCAAGCCGCTGCATACATGTCCGTACGGGTGATCAAGTGAGCCACCTGATAACCGCCCCAGCTTTGACCCTGAATAGCCAATTTCGTCTCATCTACCCACGGATTCTGGGCCAATGCACGCATTCCCGAGTTTACATATTCTTCCGCAGAACGACCCGGATAACCGATTTCATAATGAATATCTGGGGCCAAAACGATGTACCCATTACTCACAAAATAACTGATATTCAAGCGAGATGGTGTAGGCGTTGGGGGCACATAGCTATACAGTCCGTTAGACACGATCTCGTAAAAATACGCGATCACAGGGTATTTTTTATTCGGATCAAAGTCTTCCGGCTTATAGACGATCCCTTGGGCCGCAAAACCGCGCGGTGTAGTCCATTCGAATAATTCAGCGGTTCCCCAATTGAAGGAAGCCTGTTGAAGATTCGTATTACTTAATTGAACCTCCTTTTTAAAATCTTTGGAAATAAACAAATTGGGAGATTGCTCATAATTTTCTTTGGTATAGATATACATTTCTGCATTTTCTGCACCACGCGCTTGTGAATAACGGTACGGACCCATTACCACTTCGGAAGGATTGCGGCCAGAACGAGGGTTGGTTTTGAAATAGCCATTCTCCTTATTCAAATGGTTAAAGGCAGATAACCAGAGTGCTTTACTGGCATCAATGGGGTCCGCATTACCGAAGCGACCAAAACCTCTTCCGCCTGAAGCATTCAGGTTTTGGTAACGAAGCGTAATTTGGTTTAACCGGCCATAGCCATTTGTAATGTTACGATGTGTTCCTT
>DASRQK010000130.1:0-4007 GCA_035645875.1 Sphingobacteriaceae bacterium
GGAGCGCCTCGCCTCCCCCATGTGACCAACATCAGTTTTCGGCACATTCGAGCGAGCACATTGATGACCCGACTGCCCCGGATCTGCATGTCTTCCGGATCGGCCTGCGTCAGCGGAAGTCGAGACCCTTCTCATGTGCTCCTGGCGATGGGACATTCTCCCGAAGATGCATTCGCCACGATCCGCCTGAGTCTCGGTAGATTTACGACAGCAGATGAAATACAGGAAGCATTGGAAAAAATACACCTAAGCGTCAGAGGATTACGCACGGAATCCCCCGCTTGGCAATTGTTTGAAAAGGGATTGATTCCTTAATTTCCCCATGTAGCCTGAGGCGCTAAAGCGTTTTGAAGCGCTTCCACCGCTTGATCCGAGGTGGCCCAGGAACAAATCCATCGGGTAGCGGTACCCTGATCCCCCATCGGTTTCCAATCGTAGAACAGGAATCGCTTTCTTAAGGTATTGATTAATTCGATGGGAAGAATGGGGAACACCTGATTGGTCACCGGGGGATGTAAAAATGAAAACCCCGCTTCTGCAAAGGCTTGAGCTATGCGAGCAGCCTGCTGGTTCGCGTATTGAGCCAGGTCGAAATACAGATTATGCTCGAAAAGTACCTGAAATTGGATGCCCAATAGACGACCTTTCGATAACATCGCCCCCTTCTGTTTCATGATAAAATCAAAATCGGTACATAGTTCTGGATCGTTAAACACGATGGCCTCGCCCAATAGGCCTCCATTCTTGGTCGCTCCGATATAAAAAACATCGGTAAAATAACTCAGATCTTCCATCCGCAAATCATTTCCTACCGCCGTCAAGGCATGCCCCAGCCGGGCACCATCCATAAACAAGAGAAGATCCAAATCTTTGCATGCCGCATACAATGCCTGAAGTTCAGCACGGCTGTAGAACGAACCGGTTTCGGTGGAGTTAGAGATGTAGACCAGACGAGGGCGCACCATATGCGGGCGCATGGTATGCGCAGCAAGGACTTTTTGCAGGTCTTCTGGCCAAAGCTTACCATCTGTAGGAGGAACCGTAATGATGCGATGCCCTACGGCTTCGATCGCGCCGGTCTCATGCACTTGGATGTGGCCAGTCTCGGCAGAAATAACCGCCTCATGAGGACGGAGTAAAGCAGAGATCACCAATAAATTGGCTTGCGTGCCGCCCGAAGCAAAAAAAATAGCGGCTCGGGAATTGTTCAGTCGCTGACGTAACAATTCACGAGCCGCTATCGCATATTCATCCTGACCATAACCGGCTTGTTGGGTCAGATTGGTTTGCACCAATCGCTCCAAGATGGCCGAATGCGCACCTTCGGAATAATCATTCTGAAAATTGTGCATCATCAGGAAATATTAGTTGCCAATAACTGAATTAAACCGCAAAACTCTCACCACAGGCACAGGTTCTACTGGCATTGGGGTTGTGAAATTCAAAGCCCTTTCCGGTCAGTCCCGTAGAATAATCCAATTCCGTGCCGGCCAGATACAAGTAAGACTTGATATCCAAGCAAATTTTAATCCCCTCTACTTCGAAAATCTGATCGCCTTTTCTTTCCTCATTGTCAAAACTCAGCTTATAGCTCAGTCCCGAGCACCCTCCGCTTTCCACACCTACACGAATAAAATAGGAAGTATCGTAGCCTTCCGTTTCCATGACGTGAAGCACTTGTCTCTTCGCGTTTTCAGTAATCGTTACCATCTGATCTCCTTTAAAATTCGTTCCTTATTTACATGTGTATCGCCCGATTGGCTGTAGCTGCCAAGGCCGCTTCCTTCAACGCTTCCGTATAGGTCGGATGTGCGTGGCAAATGCGCGCAATATCTTGCGCTGAAGCCCGGTATTCCATAGCCACTACTGCTTCTGCAATCATATCCGCCGCACGTGGACCAATCATGTGAACACCCAATACCTCATCGGTTTCTTTGTCCGCTAATACCTTCACAAACCCATCGGTATCCCCGCTAGCCTTCGCGCGGCCACTGGCTTTAAAAGAGAAGCTTCCGCTTTTAAAGGCTACACCTTCTGCTTTCAATTGCTCCTCGGTTTTACCCACACTTGCCACTTCCGGCCACGTATACACAACACCTGGTATCAGGTTATAATCTAAATGTGGCTTTTGACCTGCAATGTGCTCTGCGACATACACACCCTCATCTTCGGCTTTATGCGCCAACATGGCACCGCGAACCACATCACCAATCGCGAACACACCGGAAACAGGCGTTTCCATATGCTCGTTCACCGGAATCTTGCGTCCGCGTTCCTCCAAGGTAATGCCGATATTCTCCAGTCCCAGACCTTCGGTATAAGCCGTACGACCCACCGCGACAATGCAATAATCGCCTTCTATGCTTACTTCCTCACCTTTTGGATTGGTAGCCGTGACCGTCACTACTTTTCCTTTAGTCGTCGCACCGGTAACTTTATGTCCCAGCATGAATTCCATACCGAGCGTCTTTTTAAGTACACGCTGCAATTCCTTTCCTAAACCGGCGTCCATAGTTCCAATAATGGACTTTTCAAATTCCACCACCGTCACCTGAGCACCCAGTCTCGCATAGACCGACCCCAGCTCCAAACCGATCACCCCTCCCCCAATCACAATCAGGTTCTTAGGTGCTTCTTTTAAATCTAACGCTTCGGTAGAAGTAATGATTCGTTTTTTATCAATAGGCAAAAACGGAAGAGCAGTCGGTTTAGAACCAGTGGCTACGATCACATTTTTAGCGGTAAGTTCTTCCGTTTTCCCATCCGTTTTTGTCACTTTGATGGTATTCTTGTCTATAAAAGATGCGACTCCTTCAAAACTTTCAATTTTATTTTTCTTGAACAAATACTGAATCCCAGCCGTGTTCTGCGCTACCACATCATTTTTTCGCGCTATCATCTGCTTCACGTCGATCTTAACAGCTCCGGTTTTGATCCCGTGTGCCTCAAAATTATGAACTGCATTATGATAATGCTCCGAAGAATCCAATAGGGATTTGGAAGGTATACAACCCACATTTAGACAAGTCCCACCAAAAGTAGGATATTTCTCAATGATGGCCGTTTTCATACCCAACTGGGCACAACGGATGGCAGCTACATAACCTCCCGGACCGCTACCGATTACAATGACATCGTATTGCATGAAATTACTAAAATTTTAAAAGTATAGACAAAAATAATAAAATACAATCTTAAACAATCGTGGCTTATTCAGCTACGATTTGACCCTGCATGATACCGTAGTGACCAGGGAAGCTGCACAGGTAAGGATATACACCTGGCGCATCCAATACAAACTCGATCACATCAGACTCACCTGGACCCAACAATTTCGTATGCGCTACGATAGATGAAGCAAAAGTCGCCGGAATATAGTCGTTGGAAACCGCTTTAATAGCTTCTCCACCGAAAGCAGCCACATCTGTACCCGGTTTCAAAACGATCAAGTTATGACCCATGGATTCTTTAGGCAATTCACCTACGTTATTGAACGTAATTTTTACCGTCTCACCCGCTTTAACACGTAAGAGATTTTTATCAAATTGCATCAGGTCATTACCTTCCACTACAATATCATTGCTCACTTCAACGTCTGCCAATCCCGGGATATCTGCGGTCACCGGTGCGGCATCTGTCGTGGTACTTACTTCATCCGTAGCAGCTGTATCTGTGGACGACTGATCGGCTCCACCACCACATGCTGCTGTAAATAACAATCCAGCTACTGCTGAAAACAAAAACACTTTTTTCATTTTATTAAAAATTAAGTGACTAATTATATGTTAACAATTTCTGTCAAAAATACAAAATACATACCAAAATAACAGCAAAATCGAGAAAGAAATTATCAGAGGAGTGCCATAAAAAACAAAACCCCGATGATGGGCACCGGGGTTTGTTACTAACCAATTATAAACCTAAATTATGAAAAGACAAATCTTAAATATCAAAAATTCTACTGCTCCAAATCCGCCCCTACTCCATCTCTTTTTGACACTGCAAAA
>DASRQK010000131.1:0-2352 GCA_035645875.1 Sphingobacteriaceae bacterium
TTTTTCAAGTCAAAAGAATTATGCTATTGAGCGGGCCGCTCATGACTGGATATTTATTCTCGATGCTGACGAAAGGATACCACAACCGCGGCGGGAAGAAATACTAAATGTGCTCGAAAACGGAGCATCTAACATTGTAGCTTACGATGTGTTATGTTCTCATATTTTCATGAACCGAAGAATGGAACACAGCACTTTTAAAAACGAATGGAAAATGCGATTGTTTGATCGCAAATTCTGTAGGCATGGTAATAAACTTGTCCATGAGGACATGATTATAAACGGTCAGAAAAGTCGTTTAAAAAACCATTTTGATCATTACACTTACAGAAGCTTTGATCGCTTTATTGCTAAGAAAAATCACTACGCTAGACTACAAGCAGAGCAATATTATAAAAAGAATAAAAAACCGACTTTTTTTCATTTTATGGTAAAGCCTGCTTTTCGATTTTTTAATCAATACATATTACGAGGTGGGTTCTTAGACGGCTTCCCTGGATTCGCGAGCGCCTACATTAATTCCTATGGCGTGATGACTCGTTATATTAAGCTCTGGCTCCTTCATCATAAAATGAATTAACAATTTACATCGCTATAAATGGATCTCAACGATGAAATTCTAAAAACCATAGACATCCTAAATAAAGGGGGACTTATACTATATCCCACCGACACTGTTTGGGGCATCGGGTGTGATGCCACTAATAAGGAGGCTGTAAAAAAGGTATATGACCTTAAGCAACGTGAGGATAGCAAAGCCCTTATTTGCCTAGTCTCGGACACAAGAATGTTAGAACGCCATGTTTATGAGGTACCAGAGGTAGCTTATGATATTATCCAGTATAGCAATAGACCTACGACCATCATCTACGACAGGCCGATTAATATGGCTAAAAACCTCATTGCCAGTGACAATACAGTGGGCATCAGAGTCGCCTCCGATGAATTTTGTCAAAAGCTCATCAGAAAATTTAAAAGGCCTCTGGTTTCAACTTCGGCAAATTTAAGCGCAGCCCCAACACCAAAAAGCTTTGGAGAAATAAGCTCGGAAATTTTAAAAGGTGTAGACTATGTGGTAAATTTGCAGCTCGAAAAATCCAATTCACGACCTTCATCAATTATTAAAATAAGTAATGATGCCGTTGTGAAGATAATTCGAAAGTAATTCCACTATCAAGCTGATCCAAAAACAATGTCAAAACAATACATCCAAGCTATCCAAGACCCGATATTTGAACTTATAGCCAAAGCTTCTTTGAATTTAGGCATTCGATCGTACGTTATTGGTGGTTTTGTAAGAGATTACCTCTTACATCGAAATGTTCCTAAGGATATTGACATTGTTGCTCAAGGAAGTGGAATCAATCTTGCGAAAGAGGTTGCTAATTTAATACCTGGACATACGAAAATTTCTGTATTCAAAACCTTTGGGACGGCCATGATTCGTCACCAAGAGTTGGAGGTAGAGTTTGTAGGTGCCAGAAGAGAAAGCTATTCTTCAGATAGCAGAAAACCATTAGTGGAAGATGGGAGTTTGGAGGACGACCAAAACCGAAGGGATTTCACCATCAACGCTTTAGCTATATCACTGAATCAAGATGATTATGGAAAGCTACTTGATCCTTTTGACGGAATTTCGGACCTTGAGAATCAACTTATCCGAACTCCATCAGACCCTGATATCACATACTCTGATGACCCCCTAAGAATGATGCGTGCCATTCGGTTTGCTTCACAGCTAAACTTTAAGATTGAAGAGGAATCTTTTCAGGCTATTAAAAGAAATGTCCATCGAATTGAGATTATTTCCAATGAGCGTATTGTAGATGAATTACATAAAATTATACTGAGTGAGAAACCTTCTCAAGGGCTCAAATTATTGTTTCAAACGGGACTACTCTCCAAAATACTCCCAGAGCTGACCAACCTTCAAGGCATTGAAGAGAAAGAAGTACAGACGCATAAAGATAATTTTTGGCACACCTTAGAGGTGGTGGACAATATCGCCAAAAACACCGATGACCTATGGCTACGGTGGGCAGCGCTTTTACATGATATTGGAAAAGCACCGACAAAGCGGTTTGACAAAAAAATAGGTTGGACATTTCATTCCCATGAATTTGTTGGAGCCAAAATGGTGTACGCGATATTTAAAAGGCTGCGCATGCCACTTAATGATAAAATGAAATACGTCCAAAAGCTCGTAATGATGAGTTCTCGACCAATCGTACTTGCTCAGGATATTGTAACAGACTCAGCGGTAAGAAGACTTATATTTGACGCAGGCGATTACATTGAAGACTTAATGACCCTATGCGAGGCAGACATTACCACCAAAAATCCAAGGCGTTT
>DASRQK010000132.1:0-3109 GCA_035645875.1 Sphingobacteriaceae bacterium
ATATTAAGAGGGGAAATTCCGGCCAAAGCATTGGCATTGGACAAAGGATTCCAGAACGATCCGCTGCTGTCATAGACCTTCATCCATGGCAAAGAATAAGCATTAATCTGGGACCAGCCACCGGCCCCGTTGGTTCCATGCTCAGAGTTACTTCTGTTATTGTTGGAATAAGATACAAATCCTCTATAGTTAAGATTCAGTCTGTCCAGTATCTGGTAATTCAAGTTTGCATTTGCTGACAGCAATTCCATGTTATTATGCCTTAAGTTGCTGTAGTCTTTTCTATAGCGTAATGACATGAACGAATTACCGTTTTCCTGGCCTTGTGATGCCGAAATATTGGCATCTATAAAGGAGCCGGTGCGACTGATCACATCCCCCCAGTCAGTATTTGTTGCCAGCGCTTCTTCCCGGGTAATACCAGATGTCACTCCATCCAATTGATTCAAAGAAGTTTGTGGATCATACTCTCCCGGAAAATTACTGTTAGCGTAGGCCCTATCCATGATTTCGATGTATTCAGCACTAGAGGCTAATTGAATATCTCTATTTGCCCAGTTACTGACACCGGTTTTTATATCAACATTAAAAGATTTGATTTCCTTACTTCCGGATTTGGTAGTTACCAATATTACTCCGTTGGAACCACGAGATCCATAAATTGACGTAGCCGCTGCATCTTTTAGTACCTGAATAGATTCTATATCATTGGGATTTATCAATGACATCATATTCTGAGATGAAGCCCCGTTGGCGTCGGACCCAACCGGATCACTGGCAATGGGAATTCCGTCAACTATCCATAGAGGATCGGTTCCGGAGGAGATGGAGTTTATTCCCCGAACCTTAACCTGCACGGGCGCACCAGGTATACCTGATGAATTGGAAACCATCAGGCCTGATGCCATTCCCTGCAAGGCGGCATCAAATGATCCCGAACTGGATGCTTTCATAATATCCTCACTGCTGATGGTAGCTATTGAGCCAATAATATCTTCCTTTTTCTGGCTTCCATAACCTATCACCACCACTTCTTCTAAAGCAGCCATATCTTCCAATAAGGTGATGTTAATGACGGTTCTCCCACCTACCTCCACTTCCTGGCTTATAAACCCAATAAACGAGAAGATCAGAGACGAGCCTTCTGGTACAGTAATCGCAAATCGGCCATCCAAATCTGTTGTCGTTCCGATCGTAGTTCCTGTGACTGAAACTGTTACACCGGGCAATGGCTCACCGGTTTGGTCCGTGACTGTCCCGCTAACAGCGACATCTACCATGGCGGGCGTCAATACAGCTGGTCTTGCACTTCTTTTAACATCAATGTTATAATTGACTTGCCGAAAGCTGAGTGAGGCCTGTCGGGCGACCTGCTTTAAATGCTCTTCCACAGAAGCATTTTTCGTTTCTAGGATGATGGGTAGATTGCTGTCAAAATCCTGCCTGTCGTAAGAAAATTGAAAATCTGTTTTAGCCTGAATTTGCTCAAAAAACTGATGTAGGGTCAGCTTATTACTGTCTAAGCTGATCAAAACCTCATCGATCTTTTTATACTGGGCATTGACATTAACTGCAAAGACGAAGTTGAATAACAACATCTGCAGCACAAATCCTTGAAGAAAATATCTTGACAACATATAAATTGTCCTTTGTAGTTTTATTTTCATAATTTTAAAAGGTTTATTGAAAATTTCAGTAAGCTGTAAATCCTGGATGCTGTTCATTCCCCAATGCATTATCATCCGGGATGGGTTATGGGCCGGGGGAACTTAGTTCCGTCGGCCTTCTTTAGGATGAGTCTGATATCGCCTTTTCCATAGTTTTTAGAATTTTATTTCTACACTTTTTTGTTGGATGCTAAAGTTGAAGTGTTCTATATAGGAGATCCGTTTCAACACCATCTCCAGATTTTGGTTTGAATAGGACCCTGTCAGATTCCATTTTCTAGTAGGCTGCCCCATTACGTTGATTTTTACGCCATACCATTTCTCGAGCTCCTTGCGAACTTCTTCAAATGAGGCGTTGGTAAATTGGAGTAGGCCGAATTTCCATCCTATTACTTGATCTTCATCAAAAGGACCAATAACGGTTTTCTTGGTTTCCAGCGAATAGGTTAATTGCTGTCCCGGAAGGAGCAGGACATTTTCGTGGGTAACCATATTTTCAACCTTTACCTTTCCTGTCACTAAGGAGATACGTAAGGCATTATCCTCCCCATCTTTGATATTGAAGGAGGTCCCTAATGCTGTAGCGGCCAACCCATTAGCTACTACTGTGAAAGGTTGGTCGCTTTTCTCAACTTCGAAAAAACCTTCCCCTTTAAGATATACCACCCTTTCCAAGGTGTCAAAGACCTCGGGAAATAGAAGTTCACTTCCGGAATTTAACCGGACGACGCTACCATCTGGCAATTTAAAGTTGAGTTTCTCCCCATATTCAGTGGACTTGGTCACAGTCCGCCGCTCGGAAACAGGCAAAGGCGACGTATTCTTTGTAACAATTAGGTTTGAGGCAAGTGACAAGGCCAAAGCCACTAACAGAATTACAGCGACTTTGTAAAAATGGCCGATTTTACTCCACACAGTTGGAGTTACTTTATTATCCGGAGAAATTTCCATCAGAAAGGAATTATCAACCTCTTTACTTTCCTCGTTCAATATTTTCGCCAACAAGGCCTGTTTATCATCGGGACGGGGAGTATTTTCCCTAAATTGAAGTCCGAGTACGATCTCCCTCGCCAGCATAATAGTTTGGATTTTCTCTGGATGGCCCTGCATCCACTCCTGCCAAAAGAGCGTCAGCTCTTTATCCGGATTACGCACCCACCTAACGAATTCGGGGTTGGTCAATAATTCATTGATTTTCCTGTTGTCCTCGCTCATCTTTTACTGATTCATTAGTATAAGATGAATTAGTGGCAAATGACATCGAAATTTTTAAAAAAAATTATTTGATCTGCTGCCGCAAAAAATCCAGTGCTTGATATAAGAGGTTTCTCGCAGATTTAACATGAGACAAATCCATTAGCTCCTGAATCTGCTGATAGCTCATCCCTTCATAATAAAAATAATAGATAACCTCTCGTTTTCTTGGCGGCAAGGACTTAATC
>DASRQK010000133.1:0-3560 GCA_035645875.1 Sphingobacteriaceae bacterium
AATGGTTTTATTCAGCGCTATCAGCTCCTCCTTAACCGCCGTAGTCCGGATAAACCAGCTATCCAATGGATAGTATAAGATCGGCTTGTCCGTTCTCCAACAATGCGGATAACTGTGCTCATATTTTCTGACATCGAATGCCTTATTTTCCGCTTTAAGTTTGATGGCGATCAATACATCTGTCGGCCGGAAACCTTCCGCTTCCCGCTCCTCATCACTGTAATATTCCTCCTTCACATAGCGACCACCAAATTCCGCCATTTCAGCCACAAAACGACCTTGCTTATCTACGATGGGGGCATCTTTGCCATTTTCATCTTTCACGAATACACCCGGTACGCCGTTTTCACGACTCACTCGAAAGTCATCTGCACCAAAAGTTGGCGAGGAATGCACGATTCCCGTACCATCTTCTGTGGTCACAAAATCTCCCGCGATCACCCGAAAAGCTTTTTCTTCCAGTTCTTCATTCGTGATCAGGGGCAATAACTGCTGATACTTCAAGCCCACCAGTTCTGCACCTTTAAAGCGATCTACGATCTCCCAAGGGATGATTTTGTCGCCAGCCTGATAGGTAGCCAGGGTCAATGCATTTTCCGCCTCCACAGCTCCTCCGGCTTTCGGATGCACCTGCGCATTCGCTTTAAAATGCTTGGGCACCAGCGAGGCCGCCAGCACGACACTCACCGGTTCATGGGTGTACGGATTATAGGTCCGCACCTTCACGTATTCAATATCCAGACCCACGACCAATGCCGTATTGCCCGGTAGGGTCCAAGGCGTGGTGGTCCAGGCCAACAGTGCCGTATCTTCTTCCTCAAATTCAAATAAACGGGCCATCATCGGATGCACCTGATCTTTTTTAGGACGGAATTGAGCCACAATCGTCGTGTCTTTCACATCCCGATAGGTGCCCGGCTGGTTTAGCTCATGCGAGCTCAGACCCGTTCCCGCAGCAGGGGAATAGGGCTGAATGGTATAGCCCTTATACAGTAAGTTTTTATTATAAAGTTCTTTTAGAATCCACCAAAGGGTCTCGATGTATTCGTTTTCGTAGGTGACATAGGGATGATCCAAATCCACCCAGTAACCCATTTTCTCGGTCAGATCATTCCAAACATCGGTATATTTCATCACCTCGCGGCGACAGGCAGCATTGTACTCCTCGACCGAAATTTTCTTTCCGATATCATCCTTGGTGATGCCCAGGGTCTTTTCGACTGCCAGCTCAATGGGTAAACCATGTGTGTCCCAACCGCCCTTACGCTTCACTTGGTAGCCTTTCAGCGTTTTATAGCGGCAGAAAATATCTTTTATCGAACGGGCCATCACGTGGTGAATACCCGGCATTCCATTGGCCGAAGGCGGTCCCTCATAGAATGTATAAGGCCTGTCTGCAGGCCTATTAGAGATACTTTTTTCAAAAATCCGCTCTGCTTTCCACCGGGCTAACATCTCTTTTCCGACACCCGACAGATCGAGCTGCTTATATTCCTTGTACATCAGCAAATTGTCTGTCAAAAATTGAGATGCAAAGATAGTGTTTCTTTAGTCAGCTGTCAAATAGTTTGTTAAACAAAAGCACAGCTCGGCCATTTTGAAATACGTCTTGAAATATAAGTTGTTTGGGCCTACTCCAATCCAAGGTTCCGCTCTAATTAAGCAGAGAAAGAGGTTCCGCAGCCACAGGTTTTCTCGGCGTTCGGGTTGTTGAAGACAAATCCTCGAGCGTCCAAACCTTGCTGAAAGTCCACTTCCATGCCTGCCAGGTACAAGCCGTGTGATTTATTCATGAACACGCGAATCCCCTCGATATCGTATTCATTATCGCCGTCCTTTTTTTGGTCAAAGCCTAAAACGTAGTTCATTCCGGCACAACCACCGCCTTCTACCCCGATCCGCAAACCAAAATCTGCAGACAATTCCTGTTGATCGATCAGTTTTTTCAATTCTTTGATCGCGCCTTCGGTTAAAGTTACTGGTGCGTTTGCAATTACTGTTGTAGACATATTATTCAAATTATGGGGATCAATACCAAATTACTGGAACAAATTTCCAATTGTAGGCCAAAAATACAAAATTTTTCTGAATTGCTTAAACTCGGAAATTTCCCTAAGTTTGCATCATACTGGATTCTTAAAAAATCTTGCATCAAACTGGATTCTTAAAATATAGCTACATGAAAAGGGATGAACTTATTTTTAGTCTGATCAATGACGAACTCGATCGCCAAGAAGAAGGCATCGAATTGATCGCATCGGAAAACTTCGTGAGCCGACAGGTCATGGAGGCCATGGGGTCGGTATTGACCAATAAATACGCCGAAGGCCTACCGGGCAAACGTTATTATGGCGGATGTGAAGTGGTGGACCAAATCGAGAATATCGCGATCGATCGGGCTAAGCAACTTTTTAACGCGGAGTGGGCCAATGTGCAACCACACTCGGGCGCGCAGGCGAATGCGGCTGTGTTTTTGGCGCTCTTGAATCCAGGAGACAAAATTCTGGGTTTTGATTTATCCCATGGTGGGCATTTGACGCACGGTTCGCCGGTAAACTTTTCCGGTAAACTTTACGAGCCGCACTTTTACGGTGTGGATCGAGAAACCGGTTTGATCGACTACGAACAATTGGAAGAAGTCGCTCTGCGTGAAAAACCAAAAGTGATCATTTGTGGTGCGTCGGCATATTCTCGGGATTGGGATTATGCACGCATCCGTCAAGTAGCCGATCAGGTCGGAGCTTTGGTTTTGGCGGACATCTCGCACCCGGCGGGTTTAATCGCACGTGGATTGTTGAATGATCCGGTTGAGCATTGCCATATTTTGACCACCACGACGCATAAGACCCTTCGCGGTCCACGTGGGGGCATGATTTTGGTCGGTAAAGACTTTGAAAATCCTTTTGGAGTCAAAACCCCCAAAGGCGAACTCCGCACCATCACCTCGATGTTGGATTTGGCGGTATTCCCAGGCACGCAGGGTGGACCTTTGGAGCATGTGATCGCCTCCAAGGCCGTGGCTTTTGGAGAGGCTTTAAGCGACGAATATTTTGAATATATACTCCAAGTCAAGAAAAACGCTGCGGCGATGGCTCAATACTTTGTGGACAAGGATTATGACATCATCTCCGGTGGAACGGACAATCACTTGATGCTGATCGACCTTCGCAATAAAGGAATTACCGGCCGCGACGCCGAAAATGTACTGGGCAAAGCCGGAATTACCATCAATAAAAATATGGTGCCGTACGACGATAAGTCACCCTTTGTCACCTCCGGTATCCGCCTCGGAACCGCCGCCATCACCACGCGCGGCATGAAAGAGCAGGATATGGGCGTCATCGCCGATCTGATCGATTCGGCCTTAGCGAAGCAGGATGATGATGCCGCGTTGGCGCGTATCGAAGAAAAAGTGATTGAAATAATGGCGGAGTTTCCGCTTTATCGCTAAAGCGACGCGGCGCAGCGGCGGAAGTGGCGACTGCGGTTTAACTATATTGCGATTTCTGTATACCGCTATTCCCTGAAAAGCCTAATGCACATATGTCCGGACATATGTG
>DASRQK010000134.1:0-3317 GCA_035645875.1 Sphingobacteriaceae bacterium
TGTCTAGAGATCACTTCTGCCGGAGTCCAAAATCCGGGTTGAATGCCCAGTAACTGGAATTCCAGGGGTAAAAGTTCCGGATCTTTGAGCACTTCGGCTACACGAGCATTGATCCCATCGACAAAGGCATTGATGATTTCGGAGCCCTGAGGGTGATAGTGGTTCAATTCTTTTTCCATATCCCCTCGGTACTTAAACAGCCGGGCGCCTATGTCTCTTTTGATTTCCGAAGGTCCGAAAACTTCTGAAACAGTACCCGTCGCTTGCCGTCTCCAGATTTCGAATTGGAACAAGCGATCCGTAGCCGCTGCGTACCCTTGAGCGAAGAAAAGATCATATTGGTTGTTCGCATAAATATGGTTTACTCCCCATTGATCCCTCAAAATTTCTACAGGCTCATTTAGGCCCGGTAGGTGTAGATCTACTCGGTTCTGCGCGTATAATGACGGAGAAACCAGTAATTGTACGCAAAAAACAAGGAGGCAATGTTGGGCGATGTGCTGGAATTTACTGTAAATGGTGGTCGTGGTATTCGATATTTTCATAATAGTGGTAATTGACTGCCTAAATATAATGTTTTTCATTACGAAAGACAGCGTTTCTATACGAAAATGGGTGAAAAAGCTAAGAAGCACCAATGAAAGGATAAATACGGCATAAAATCCCAAGTAAAAGAAGCAAATGAAATAAAATGCTCCCTACTTAGGATTTTTGATTAGTTTCCCTTAAGGGAATAATAGAGGGGGTTATTTACTCGCTGAATCCAGCAGGCTTAGGTCATGCTGATCTAAGACTAATTGTGGTGCTGCTAAAAGTGAATTTAACTGCTCCTTACTGGTCGCACTGACAATTGGTGCATCCACATGTGGTTGGGCCAATAGCCACGCAAGCGATACGGTGGTTGGGGTAGCATCGTGTTTTTTAGATACTTGGTCAATGGCGTCCAATACGGACAGTCCATTTCCTTCTAAATATTTTTTCAATCCTCCTCCTCGAACGCTTTTACCCAGATCCGCTTCAGAACGGTATTTTCCAGAAAGGAATCCCTAAGCTAAAGCTGCATAAGGAAACACAGACAGCCCGTATTTTTCTGCGATGGGTGCATATAGCGACTCTTAGCCTTGGCGTTCGACCAGATTGTAAAGCGGTTGAAGGGCCTGAAACTTCGGTAAACCTAACTTTTCGGATGCTTCAAACGATGCTTGAATGCGATCCGGAGACATGTTAGATACGGCGACATGACGGATCTTCCCCGCTTTTATCAACTCGGCGTATGCTTCTAAAGTCTCTTCCACCGGCGTTTTTTCATCGTCATAGTGTGTGTAATACAGATCAATATAATCGGTCTGTAAACGCTTCAGGGACTTTTCCACCGATTGGATCATATGTGCTTTACTGGTGTCGATTTCTTGAACACCGGTCGGGCCTCCACCTTTAGTAGCCAAGATGATTTGATCCCGGTTAGCCCGCTCTTTCATTCACTTTCCGATAATGGTTTCGGATTCACCGCCCGCACCTCCATCGATCCAATACGAATACATATCCGCCGTATCGATAAAGTTATAGCCTCCTTCCACGAAACCATCCATAATTTCGAAAGATCCTTTCTCGTCTAATGTCCATCCAAAGACATTCCCACCTAAGTTTAATGGAGCTATCTCCAGGTCACTTTGACCAATTTTTGTTTTTTTCATTTATATTTTATGATTAAAGAGCAATGATTAAAGAGCAATGATTAAAGAGCAATGACTAAGCAGTCTTTTCTCATTGTTCTTTACGTCCTTGTTCCTTCAGTCCTTGCTCATTGTTCTCTAATAAATTCTCCATCTGCTTTGATTCGCACCGTGTGACTGATCATGGGCTCTGGAAAGTCGGGGCCGACATTAAAATCTAAGCGGTTGATTTGTCCCGACAATTGGAAACCAACGGTTTCACGATTATTTTCTTCGTCCACCAGTTTTCCACGGTAGGTCAAATCCATTTCGACGGATTTGGTGACACCGTGTATGGTTAGGTCACCCGTTAATTTAAATTGATCATCATCTACTTTGCGAATCGCTGTGCTTTTATAGGTGATGGTGGGGTAGGTTTCCACATCAAAAAAATCTGCGCTTCTCAAGTGATTGTCCCTGGCCTCAACCCGTGTGTTGATGGAAGCGGTCCGTGCTGTTAATTCAAAAACTGCATCGCTAAAATCTTCTTTTTCAGCCTGGATGGTGACGTCAAAGTCTTCGAAAAATCCGGAGACATCGCTCAAGCCCAAGTGATCTACTGTGAATTGTAATTGAGAATGTGCCTTATCGTTATTCCATAACGATAAAGAGACTGCTGCTATTGCTGTACCGGCAATCAAAAATGCGATCATTAATAATCCATTTTTCAGTGTAAAGTTGTTTTTCGTTTTCATGTTGTTTTGTTTTTATTTTGTAAAACTTGATTATTTGCGTATTTTTCTGTATATTACCTAGATAGGGGTGTTATATGTCCCTTGTAATAATACAAAGGTATCGGTATATCGTTCGATTCTCGATCACATATGTTAAGAAATACCCTATATTTGCAGAGAAGAAAAAATTTAATGTATCGCTATGAGTAGGGTGAATATTGATTTAGGCCTGTTAATGCTTCGTATTGGTGCCTTCACCATGTTTTTTCATGGTATAAAGAAAATGCTGGACGGTCATGATGGGGTTAGACAGGGTTTGATCGCACATGGCTTACCTGAATTTTTGTGGCTGGGTGTGCCTGTGGCTGAGGTATTGGCACCAATTCTCATCTTATTGGGGGTGTTCACGCGACTAGGTGGACTGCTCTATGTCGTTGTGATGATTATCGCGATTTATTTTACCCATTGGGGCAATTTATTCGGCATAAATGAATACACCGGCGCATTAAACATGGAGGCAAATCTCCTGTTTTTATTTGGTGGGCTTTGCTTATTTTTCGCAGGTGGAGGTAAATACGCTGTATACCGTCCTAAGAATCACTGGTTAAGGTAAGCGGCCGTAAGCTATTGATGCAGACTGATCTCACCATCATCCTGCTTTTCCAAAATGACTTTGAGGTTTTGTAAACCTTCTTCAAAATCATCCCCCACATCAAAAAATAGATTGAAAAGGTTAAAAGGGTAGGGGGTCTCGCCCTCCATCGCCCAAGTGACTTGGGTTCGTTCTGCTCCTAGTTCAGAAAGGATGAAATAGGAGTGCACAGGTTTGCCCATCCCAAAGTCCAATGCGGTGATCACAGAATCCAGGGGTACTAGACGAACGATTTTTTGAGATCCCTTTCCCGTAACTTCACCATCCCAAGTATATGTG
>DASRQK010000135.1:0-5080 GCA_035645875.1 Sphingobacteriaceae bacterium
CATTTCGGAAAACATTTGAATATAATGGCTGAAATTTGTCAATAGAATATATTCACCAAATTCTTCCAGCGACCTTCCGGTGTAGCGGGGCAACCAATTGGTCACAATATCTTCCTTTGTTTTCAGTCCTTTTATATTCGTTTTCTCCATGTAAGCTTAAGCTACTTTTAATTTATTAATGTCCGAATTTTCTAATTTTTCACGTGCATAATCCACGCCGACACGGAGTTCCCGTATCATTTCTCCCTCGCTATGCGACGGGATTTCAAACATCGCATCTAACATAATCGCTTCACAAATCGAACGTAGTCCCCGGGCTCCCAGTTTGAACTCATCCGCTTTATCCACGACATATTCCAATGCCGCATCCTCGAAGATCAATTCCACACCTTCATACTCGAACAATTTCTGGTATTGTTTCACCAATGCGTTTTTGGGCTCTTTCAAAATACTGAGCAGGGTTTCCTTATCCAATGGATTCAGATGAGTCAACACGGGTAGACGACCAATCAATTCGGGGATCAAACCGAAGTTTTTCAGATCCTGTGGCGTAATGTACTTGTACAAGTTTTCCATGTCCACCTCAGCCTGATCATCGTTAATTTTATATCCTACCGTCTGCGTACGCAATCTATTCGCTATTTTCTTCTTAATACCATCGAACGCACCTCCACAGATAAACAAAATATTATTAGTGTTTACTGCGATCATCTTCTGATCCGGATGTTTTCGTCCACCCTGAGGTGGAACATTCACTACGGTACCTTCCAAGATTTTCAATAATGCCTGCTGAACGCCCTCACCGGATACATCCCGTGTAATGGAAGGATTATCACTCTTTCTGGCGATTTTGTCGATCTCATCGATATAGATAATTCCACGTTCCGCCGCAGCCACATCGTAATCCGCGGCTTGCAGTAGTCGGGTCAATATACTTTCCACATCCTCACCCACATAACCCGCTTCGGTCAATACCGTCGCATCACAAATGGAAAAGGGGACATTCAGAATTTTAGCAATGGTTTTGGCCAATAAGGTTTTACCGGTTCCGGTCTCCCCAACCATCACAATATTGGACTTTTCGATTTCAATCCCTTCCGGATCCAGCCGCTGGTTTAAACGCTTGTAATGATTATAAACCGCTACTGACATGACTTTTTTAGCTTCGTCTTGTCCGATTACATACTCATCCAAATGTTTTTTAATCTCTTGGGGCTTGATCAGCTTAAGTGCAGCCTGGATAGATTTTGCTTTGCGCTGACCCATCTCTTCCTGCAGGATTTCTCCTGCCTGGCTAATACAGCGATCGCAAATAAATGCACCATCACCCGCGATTAACATCAGGGCATCTTTCTTGGTGATTCCACAGAATGAGCAACTTTGCTCTTTAGTGTTTTTTGCCATGGTTCCTTACTTTTTTACGGATCCCAACACCTCATCTACCATGCCGAAGTTGACGGCCTCGGGTGCAGTCATCCAATAATCTCGATCAGAAGATTTCTCTACCCACTCGTAGGTCTGTCCAGAGTGGTTGGCGAGAATCTCATAGAGCTCGTGCTTTAATTTAAGCATTTCTCTCAAATTGATTTCCATATCACTTGCCACGCCCTGTGCGCCCCCGGAAGGCTGATGGATCATCACGCGGGAGTGTGGCAAGGCCGCTCTTTTTCCTTTAGTGCCCGCACATAATAGAACCGCACCCATAGATGCTGCCATTCCGGTACAAATCGTCGCTACGTCCGGTGAAATATATTGCATGGTATCGTAGATACCCAGACCTGCATAAACACTTCCTCCCGGAGAGTTGATGTAAATCTGTATGTCTCTTTTCGCATCGGCCGACTGCAAGAACAAAAGCTGCGCTTGAATGATATTGGCCACTTGATCGGTCACTGCATCGCCCAGAAAAATAATTCGGTCCATCATCAGCCTGGAGAACACATCCATCTGCGCCACATTTAATTGACGTTCTTCGATGATATAAGGTGTCATCCCGGTAGGAACCTGATGGTTCATTCTGGAAATATAACCATCTACATGCTGGCTGCCGATCCGATGATGCTTGATCGCATACTTTCTGAATTCGTTTTTTGATATACTCATGTGAAATTACACTTTTACTTAATATACTAAATTATGAAATATTTCTGGATATTCCTAATTTCAAACATTGAGCCAAGGCCGATTTTCGCTTGGCTTTCTGACAGTCTGTCCGATCTTTAGCGGTAAGCGGGCAATTCTTCCAGAAACGCATAGTTGTTTTGGTCAAAATCAATTTTCCAACAATAATGTGTTAAGCCATTGCTCACCAATAAAAGGGGGATTTTATACACCGTATTATAGCGTGAAACCTGGTCAAAGACCGCCTCGTTTATCGGGATATCCGGATTCTTGAATTCGGCCAATAAGATCATTTCGCCTTCGGTATTATAGATTAGCAAGTCACTTCGACGCGTCATGCCTTGGAGTTTTAAACCGCTTTCGGGTTTAATGAGTCCCTTGGGATAATGTTTCTGTTGAATCAGGTGGTGAATCCAATGCTGGCGTACCCATTCCTCGGGTGTGCAGACCAGGTGTTTCTTCCGCAGCACATCAAAAACATAGTGCTTTTTGCCATCCGTGGAGATCTGTAAGGAGTAAGGTGGCAGCTGAAGAGGCACAGGTCTGAACATGGTGCAAATATACAAAACTAAAGTGGCCTTTTGGAAATTTTAGCTATCTTGGCGTCGAGCAAGAAGCGTGAACAGGAATGGATGCCAATCAGATTTTAACTGCACTTAAGAGCAAAGATTATCAACCCATATACCTCCTTTATGGTGAGGAATCGTACTATATTGATCTGATTACGGATTATATCGCGGACCATGTATTGGATGAAAGTCAGAAAGGCTTTGATCAAACGGTATGGTATGGGAAGGATACTGATTTTATTCAGGTGGTCAATGCGGCCAGGCGTTTCCCTATGATGGCCAGTCATCAGGTGATCATCGTAAAAGAGGCTCAAAACCTGAAATGGAAAACGGAGGAGGAAATTCTGCTGAAATACTTGGAAAATCCCATGCCTAGCACTATTTTAGTATTGGCCCATAAGCATGGTAAACTGGATAAGCGGAAAAAGTTCATGAAGCAGGCCGCGAAAATCGGGGTGGTCTTTGAATCCGAAAAAATCTACGATAACAAGGTGCCGGCTTGGGTGACCTCTTTTTTGCGGGAAAGGGGACGCCGCATCCATCCTCAGGCAGCCTTACTCATCGCGGAGTACTTGGGTACAAACATCGGAAAGGTGGTCAATGAATTGGAGAAACTTTTGCTGAATGTGCCCAAAGAGCATGAGATCAACCTTCAGGATATCGAAAGGTTTATTGGGATCAGTAAGGATTTTAATGTGTTCGAGTTAAACACCGCATTGGGTAAAAAAGATGTACTGAAGGCTTTTCAAATCGTGGATTATTTCGCGGCCAATCCCAAAAATGCGCCCTTGGTGATGATTGTGGGGACAATGACGGGTTATTTTACGAAATTGCTAAGGTATCATTATCTGGCGGATAAATCGCCCCAGTCAGTGGCCAAGGAACTGAGTGTGCATCCATTTTTCGTGGGTGAGTACGAAATGGCTGCGCGCCATTATAACCGTAGGCGCACCTTTGACGTCATCCATATTTTACAGGAATACGATGTTAAATCCAAGGGTGTAGACGTGGGGGATGTGGACCAAGGTGAGTTATTAAAGGAGATGGTTTTTAAAATTCTATATTGAACCAAAAATAAAATCATGCGCAATAAAGTAATAGTCGTTTTATGGTTGATTTTTTGTGTGGGTTTCGGCCAGCAGGCAGGGGCTCAGACTAGATCCATTTACACCGTGCTGCAGGCCGGCGGGATTATAGGGTTACAGTCCGACCTTGAAAAGGCAGTTAGCGGGTATCAGCTACAGTTCATCGTGGGGCAAAATTACAATGACCGCACCTTTGTCGGTTTCGGAATCGCCAATGAGGTTTATCGGGGCGGAACAGTCGAAGAGGCCGGAATCAAGCGAAGCCATAGGATGAATACGCTGCCGCTAACCATTGATTTCAGGCAGGCTGTCGCGCAAGTGACGGCATTCGGTCAATTGGGGCTGGTCGGCGGACTGGGCTATGCCATGCCGCTAGGGGGTGAGTATTATCACGGGTTATCGGCCAAAGCCGGTCTAACCTATGCCCAAATGCTGATTGATCGCTCTCATTTGAAGTTTACCCTCGCCTATGGGTATCAGCAGTTCGATTCCAATATTATTCGGGACAGTTTCGGTCAGCATCAATTACACCTAACGGTCGGGCTATTCTCTTTTTAGCCTGCGTTTTAGCCTGCGTTCATCGCCAGTCTTTGTTCCTTAATGGTCTCGCTATTAATGTACTCGTCGTAAGTCATTAGTTTGTCGATCACTCCATTCGGGGTCAATTCTATGATTCGGTTAGCCACAGTTTGGGTCAATTCGTGGTCACGAGAAGTGAATAATATGGTGCCTTTGAAGTCCTGCATCCCATTATTCAGGGCCGTGATGGACTCCAGATCCAAGTGGTTCGTCGGCTCATCGAACAATAGGAGGTTTGCCTGTTGGAGCATCATGCGGGAGAACATGCAGCGCATTTTTTCCCCTCCGGAAAGGACGGAACATTTTTTCAGAACTTCCTCACCTGAAAAGAGCATTTTCCCCAGAAATCCGCGAATAAATTGCTCGTCTTTGTCGCTGGCTGAGTATTCGCGCAGCCAATCGATCAAATTCTCATTTTTACCCTCGAAATAGCTGCTATTATCCATGGGGATATCGGCGATATTGATGGTTACTCCGACCTTAAAACTTCCACCGTGATCGGTATTTCGCCCGGTGATGATGTCGTAGAATGCAGTGGTAGCCAAGTTGTTTTGGGCCAATACGGCGATTTTGTCGCCTTTATTAACCATAAAGCTCACCTGGTCAAAAAGTTTCTCTCCATGTAGGCTGGCCGATAGGTTTTCCACCTGTAGGATCTGATCTCCTGCTTCCCGTTCCATCTGGTTAAACATGATGGCCGGATATTTTCGGCTGGAGGGTTTGATT
>DASRQK010000136.1:0-2102 GCA_035645875.1 Sphingobacteriaceae bacterium
ATGTTGAACTGTCAAAATGATCTCGAAATAATTTGTATATTTGCAAAAATAGCTTTTTTATGGCAATCATTATAACAGACGAGTGTATTAATTGTGGAGCATGCGAACCGGAATGTCCAAACAACGCTATTTACGATGCGGGGATGTCTTGGAAATATTCAGAGGGAACAGCACTGGACGGTATGATCGATTTTGGTGATGGACGCGTGGTTGATGCCAATGAGTCTCAGACACCGGTTTCAGATGAAGTTTATTTTATCGTGTCCGATAAATGTACAGAATGTGTGGGGTTCCATGATGAACCTCAGTGTGCAGCAGTATGTCCGGTGGATTGCTGTGTGGATGATGAGGATGTCCGCGAAACCGAAGAGGAGCTTTTGGCTAAAAAAGCTTGGTTGCATAAAGAATAACACTGCACTGTGATCACAGTGCTTAGCATTTTCCGGGTACGATTAAAACAGGGCAGCTGGCTCGACGCAATACGCTTTCCGAGACACTGCCGGAAATAAAATGATCGAATCCGGTGCGTCCGTGGGTACCCATTACGATCAAATCCGCTTCCCACTCAATGGAAACAGCTAAAATTTCCTGCCTTGGGATTCCTGTGCGATGAAAACAAACTATTTCACCAAGGTTGTTAGAAGCTTCCAGATTTTTCTTTATTTCTTCCAATAATTGAAGTGCGGCCGACTCCTGAATATGTATGCTTTCAGGCACAATGATGGCTTGCTGCCCCATAAGGGGATCCACTCCATAATTAGTTGGAGTAGCATGCTCCGTTACATGGACCAATCCCAGTATGGTGCCTTTCATGGTGGCAAAATAGAGTGCATGTTCCAATGCTTTTTTTGAGCATTCTGTATCATCGACAGCGATTAAAATTCTTTTGTATTTGGCTTTCATCTGTTCCATCATGTGACGTGTTAGGAGATGGGATCTCTATTGGTCTTGTGCAATTTACAATAAATCCTTTAATTTATCAAAACCTTCACGAAGAATAGCCACTTCTTCCTCCAATGCGCGAATTCGATCTTCTAAAGCAGAATCGCCGGGAAGTGCCACCGTATCATCCGCTGAATCCTCTTCAATAACTTCCCCAGCTAATAAATGCGTAAATCTGGCTTCTTTTTGTCCCGGTTTTTTACTTAATGGCACTACGAATGGCGGCTGCGAATCCGCTAAAGCATTCAGCACATTCTGAACCTCCTCAATGGATTCAAAATCGTATAATCGACCTGATATATTATTGATTTCGCCAGGAGTGAGGGGGCCTCGAAGCAGTAATAAACATATCACGGCCAAATCAGCCGGCACCAAAGGGTAAACAATGGCAAAATTATGTTTATACTTTGTCGTACGACTTCCCGCACCAGTAGCGGTGGAAACCAACCCTTTTTTTCTTAAGGCATCCAGGGTATGGATCACCAATTGTTCATCGTAATTCACTACTGGATTTCGAGAGGTCTTTTGATTACATGCACTTAACAGACCCTTCACCGTCATGGGATAATATTCAGGCGTAGCACGCGCTTTTTCCATTAATGCACCCAGGACACGCAATTCCTCCGCAGTCAATACGGGTAGAGGTTTATGGTCGGACATATGTTGTGATATATATTTTTTTGTTTATAACTGTGTTAGATTAATCACCCAAAAAAACGATATTTTTTCGGGTTTCCCAAATACTACGTTGTTAATCATTTTTATAATTTAACATAATATAAATTATACGACAAATCATCTAACGAGAATTTCAGAAAAATTTTCTACCTTTAGCGTTAGATAATACAGTATTATCGAAATAATCATCGATAATACCTACTAAACAGTTGTAAAGTATCATGAAAAGAATCAGGACCATTACCAGTATTGTAGTCACCGCCGTGCTAACCAGTGTTTTTACTCCAATCATAGCGAGTCAGCCAAGTAATTCATTGATCCAAAAAAAGATAGATTCTTTAATGCAAAGTGCGATGCAGGAGTTTACGGTAGCCGGAGCAGCGATTGCTGTGGTCAAGGACGGGAAAATTATTCATAAGAAAGGATATGGAATTCGTGCCCTGGAAAATCAGCAGCCCGTCGATGAATTCACCAATTTTCAA
>DASRQK010000137.1:0-5312 GCA_035645875.1 Sphingobacteriaceae bacterium
AACTGCCATGACTTTCCGATCTTTCAAGCTACGTCCGATATAGCCTGTAATGGAGCCATCTTCGGCAAGGTCTCCCCAGACCAACGCGACGTACTTGCGGGTGATGCTGTGATCAAAAAACTGCTTGGCTAAAAAGGTGATGGCATATTCATTTTTAGCGATGACCAAAAGTCCGCTCGTATCTTTATCGATGCGATGGGCCAATCCCGGACGTCCATCATTACCAGGTAATTGAGGTAATTGACTAAAGTGATACACTAAGGCATTGACCAAGGTTCCTGTATAATTATTATAACCCGGATGAACCACCATGCCGGCTTTTTTATTCACAATTAGTATGTCATCGTCCTCATAAGGAATGTTCAATGGAATATTCTCAGGATAAACCTCCGTATCTCGAGGAGGATCAGGCAGTACCACGCTAATGACGTCAAAAGGCTTGACCTTATAGCTGGCCTTAGTCTCTTTATCATTGACCAAAACAGAGCCTGATTCTATCGCATTTTGAATGCGGTTTCTGGAAGCACCTTCGATCCTATGCATTAGAAATTTATCGATTCGCAATAGGGATTGTCCCTTATCAACGACAATGCGAAAATGTTCGTACAACTCCTGATCTTCGAATTCTTGATGTTCGATTTCGCCTTGCATGACGCAAATATAGTATATTTGTAGCGATGATGAGAACGGATATATGGACATTTGTAGCGATGATGAGAACGGATATATGGACTTGAATTCAGCAGGAGTTTTTAGTCCGCTAACGGAAATTTCATCGGCTGGACGTCCATCCGGCTATCCTTTTTGGCCCGCAGAAAAGGACCAAGGTATTCATATTACAGTGAAACGAGATGATTTGATCCATCCCTATATTTCGGGCAATAAGTGGAGAAAGTTAAAGTACCTCATCGCAGCTGCTAAAGCGCGTTCCGTACATCAAATCGTGACCTTTGGTGGGGCGTGGTCCAATCACTTATTGGCTACGGCCTGTGCTGGTGCGCTCCATGGATTTCAGACCATCGGTTTTGTTCGGGGTGCCGAAAAAGTGTCCAATCCGGTACTGAGCCTGTGTCAACTGTATGGTATGCAGTTAATTTTTGTAAGTCGGGAGGAATATAGAGACAAACCAAAATTATATCGTGATTATTTAGAACAACAACAAGCTCTAGCAGAGAAGACCCTATTCGTGGATGAAGGGGGTTATTCGCACGAAGCGCTTAAGGGCTGTGCTGAAATCATCGCTGAACTTCCAGAAAATATTGATCATATTTTCTGCGCCTGCGGTACTGGTACGACATTGGCTGGTCTGGCCCAGGGATTGAAAAATAGGGAATCGGACACCATCTTACATGGGGTTCCGGTGCTGGCGGGCGGAGATTTTCTCCAGGCGGAGGTACAGCGGTTGGTACCGGATGCCGAATTTCTATTGCATACTGAATATCACTTTGGCGGATATGCCCGTACCACTCCAGACCTGTTGGATTTTGTACAAGACTTTGTGTCGCATACCGGTATGATGATCGAACCGGTTTATTCAGGCAAGTTATTTTATGCGATTTTCGATTTGATTAAGCGGCAATACTTCGCCCCAAACGCGCGTATTTTGGTCATACATACCGGTGGTCTCACCGGTTTCCTAGGAATGGAACAAAAATTTAATTTTTCACCGCGGGCATTAAATGACTTTAAATGATTTAAACAGACAAATTCAATAAATCAAGCCAAAAGTTACCAAACAATTAAAGTATTGAACTGAAAGCCCTTGTATTTGCATTGAATTATCACTAATTTTGGTAACGCAATAATGTGATCCATAGTTCAAATGTGATCCATCATTTAGTGTAGCAAATATTTTTTATTTCATTATTTAATTTTTTTCTAATATGTATTCAATCAACGTGGATCCAAAAAAGGTGCATGAAACCCTCGGCAAACATATTTTGGCTGATGGCTATGATTTAACATTTGACTTAGATAAAAGTCAAGGTTCGATCATTTATGACTCGAAATATGAGCGTGAACTTTTGGATATGTTTACCTGCTTTGCTTCCATTCCTTTAGGATATAATCATCCGAAGATGCTAAACGATGAGAACTTCCAAAAAAGTCTTCTGAAAGCAGCCATTAACAATCCATCGAATTCGGACGTATATACCGTGGAATATGCAGAGTTTATAAAGACGTTTAATCGCGTGGCCATGCCCGAGTATTTGCACCATGCTTTTTTTGTCGCAGGTGGCGGTTTGGCGGTTGAAAACGCGTTGAAGGTGGCTATGGACTGGAAAGTTCAGAAGAACTTCCAAAAAGGGCATACCAAAGAAATAGGTACGCAAGTGATCCATTTCGAGCAGGCATTTCACGGTCGTACAGGTTACACCATGAGCTTGACCAATACACTAGAAGATAAGACGAAATGGTTTGCAAAATTTGACTGGCCAAGAATCAGCAATCCGATGATCCATTTTCCGATCACAGAAGAGAATCTGCCAGACTTGATCGCTCGGGAAAACAAATCCATCGAAGAGATCAAAAAGGCATTTGCTGATAACAAAGACGATATTTGTGCGATCATTATTGAGCCTGTGCAAGCAGAAGGTGGAGACCATCATTTCCGCACCGAGTTCATGGAACAATTACGTAAATTGGCAGATGAAAATGAGGTGATGCTCATTTATGATGAGGTACAAACCGGTGTAGGACTTTCTGGTAAATTCTGGTTACACGAACATTATGGAGAAAATGCGCGACCGGACATCATCTCCTTCGGAAAGAAAATGCAGATTTGCGGCATTTTGGCTGGACCAAAAGTAGATGAGATCGAAACCAATGTCTTCAATGTCTCGTCCCGGATTAACTCTACTTGGGGTGGAAACTTGGTCGACATGGTGCGCTCCACCAAGATCTTGCAAATCATTGAAGAAGAGAATCTGCTGCAAAATGTGAGCGAATTGGGTGAGTATTTGCTGGATAGAATGCATGACATTCAAAAAGAATTCCCAATGATCTCGAATGTTCGCGGCAAAGGTTTATTGGCGGCATTCGATTTCGAGAACGGCACTATTCGCAATCAGTTTATATCCGAAGGTATGAAGAACGGAGCCATGTTCTTAGGTTGTGGAGACCAGAGTGTTCGATTCCGTCCAGCACTGAATATCACAAAGGCAGAATTGGAACGAGCACTGGAAATCTTGGTTACTACCTTAAAAGGATTGTAATCCAGGAGATTCGGTTTGAGCAAGCGTATTTAGGTTTACGCACTATAAAACAAAAAAATCCGGCGATAAATTATAATAATTTCGCCGGATTTTTTTGTTTTAGCAGTCGCGTGATTATAAACAGTCCTTGCTGAATAAAGAAGATCGATTTAAGCGTTCTCCTTTTGTCGCAATTGCTCGTATAAGTCAATCACTTTTTTCTGAAGCTCAATGACATCAGCATCACGGTCTTGTAGCTTCTTAATTGTTTCACTCAGCTCATTATTATATTTCTTCTCTTCTTCCGGATCATTGGTCGTCAGTAATTGAACAATGGTCATTCCAAATAACTTGGAAATCTGATCCAATCGAGAAAGATTCACATCCGTGATCCCAGTTTCAATCTTAGAAAATGCGGGTATTGAAATGTCAAGCTGTTTAGCGACATCCTCTTGACTCCATCCACGTTGATGGCGTAATAGTCTGATTTTTTTTCCTAATGTATTCATGGTAAATCGTATTATAAACGTTTATAAACATAATTAACTATCCAGATCGAACTCATTGTCGAAACGAGACTCAAAGATAATTAATAATTTATAAAAACACCCTATTTTCAATTTAATTAACAAAATATTTTACCCTTATTTTACATTTCTCATTTTCACTGCTGTCCATTTCAGATCGATCAAGGTTTTTTCTACTGCTAACCCAAACTCAGTGGCTTGATCAACAATCATTTTCAAATCCTCACCCTCATAGAAACCACTCATTAGCAAATGTCCACCTGGATGTAAGCTCCTGGCATATGCCGGTAATTGGTCCAGTAAAATATTTCTATTGATGTTAGCTAAAATGATGCCGAATTTTTTACCATCGATTAAATCAATTGATCCACATAAAGTCTGAATAGCTTTCACCTTATTTAGAAGTATATTCTCCTGTGTGCTGGCTTGACAAACCGGATCATGATCAATGGCAAGCACCGCTTTAGCGCCCATTTTGGCGGCTAGAATGGATAGAATTCCTGTGCCGCATCCCATATCCAAAACCGATTCTCCCTTAAAATCTAACCCCAACATCAAACGCATCATCATGGAGGTTGTTTGGTGATGGCCTGTCCCAAAAGCCATTTTCGGATCAATCACTATTTCTAAGGGATATTCGGGCGCGGCAGGGTGAAATGATGCCCGAACATACACATGTTCATCAATGACAATAGGCTGAAAATTACTTTCCCAGACGGCGTTCCAGTTTTCTTGCTTGATTTCTCTATAGCTATAATCTACCACAAAATCCGGCGATTGATTAAATAAAAGGGAATTCAGCGCGCCTTCATCAAATTGTGCTTCGGGAATATAAGCGGCAAAGCCTATTTCTCGGTCTTCGAAGGAATCAAATCCCAGGGTAGCCAAATCCTGAATAAGCAAGTCCTTTTGCCATTCTTCCCCTTTTTTTATGGTAAATATGACTTCACTGTATCTCATCTTATGGAATTAATTAAAGACCTTGGCGATTTCTATAAAGTCACGTGATTTCAGCGAGGCACCACCAATGAGTCCACCATCGATGTCTTTTTGGGCAAAAAGATCTTTCGCGTTATCTTTATTACAACTTCCACCATACAGAATCGTACATTGATCCGCCGCATGATAATCAAAAATACTTCCTACCTGCTCGCGAATATGTCGATGTACTTCCTGGGCTTGTTCCGGACTGGCTGTCAATCCCGTGCCAATAGCCCAAACAGGCTCGTAAGCCAAAATGACCTTTTCAAAATCGTTTGGAGCAAGGTGTTCCAAGATTTCTTTTAATTGTTTTGAAATTACTTTTAAATAATCTCCAAATTCCCGTTGTTCTAAGGTTTCTCCCACGCAAAAAATGGGTTGAAGACCTTGCGCTAAAGCCAAGCTCATTTTTTTTGAAAGCATAAATTCGTCTTCGTGAAAATAGGCTCTACGCTCTGAGTGCCCGATAATCACATGGCTTGCACCGGTAGAAGACACTTGTGCTGCTGACACTTCGCCCGTATATGCACCGTTAGACTCGTGATGTATATTTTGTGCACCGATTTTTACGGGCGATTGCTTTCCGGCCAATTGAACCAATGGATATAGA
>DASRQK010000138.1:0-5414 GCA_035645875.1 Sphingobacteriaceae bacterium
GTCCCCATGACTGTGGAAACGCAAGAGCAAACCTTTACATTGGAAGAAATCCTGGCTGAATTGACCCCGAAGTATAAATTAATCCTTTGGAACGATGATACCAATACGTTTGAACACGTCATTCACTGTTTAGTTAAACACCTGCAATATTCCGAGCACGAAGCTGAACGTATCGCCTGGACGGTGCACCAAGACGGGAAGGCCATCGTATTGGAAGGTACGTTTAACGATTTAGAGATCTACCGAAAAATCCTAAAATCCGAAGGTTTAACCGTCAGCATTGAATGATTTTTCATCCGAAAGTCCGATTAGCGTAAAATTCATGTGGAAAAAGGGTGCCGCTGTAATAATGAGGTTACCCTTCTGTGCTTTTGGGATAAAAAGCACCATTTTTGTGATTCTCTTAAAGTGATGAACATGAAAAAAATTATATATAGCAGCAGTTTTAATAGTGGGTTTTTTATGGGAAAACTGGCGCTGATCCTGGTCTTACTTTCAGGATTTAGCTGGAGTGCCCATTCCAGTATTATACAAGATAGACAGCAGATTACAGCAGTGATCAGGGATGCAGGAACTTCCATGCCGATCCCGAATGCCAGTGTGGCCTTACTCCACCCGGTGACGGGTGCACAGATCCGTAGTTCGCAAAGTTCCCAAAATGGTTCGGTCCATTTGCAGGACGTCGCGCCCGGCCACTATCATTTGAGAATTACCTTTATGGGTTATAGTGATTATCTGAATGAAGGTGTCCGGGTGGTAGCCGGTGAAGATTTGAACCTGGGCAATATTCGGATGGAGGAAGCGGGAGAAGTGATCGCCGAGATCGTCGTGCAGGCAGAGACTCCGGCCATTCAATTAGGCATTGACCGAAAGATTTTCAATGTGGCGGAGAGTATGGTGAGCGTGGGCGGTTCTGCGAGTGATCTATTGACCAATGTGCCTTCCTTGGAGGTCGATATGGACGGTAGTGTGAGTCTGAGAGGTTCCAGCAGCGTCAAGATTCTGATCGATGGAAAAGAGTCGGCCATGGCGGGTAACGATATAGGATCCTTATTGCAATCCATGCCGGCCAGTTCCATTGAGCGGGTCGAGGTGGTGACGAATCCTTCTTCTCGTTATGACGCCGAAGGACAATCGGGCATTATCAATATTGTATTGAAGAAAAACCAGCGAACGGGCTTGAATGGGGCAATTAATTCTTCGGTCGGATCCTATGAGAATGTAGGAGCGGGTGTGAATCTGAACTATCGGGATAGGCGTTTTAATTATTATGGAAGCTATAATTTCAACCGACGTAATTCGGTGGGGGATGGGATGAATAGCACACGTTTGTTGTCGACGAATAGCTTGACCAATAATGTGAGTGAAAGCAATCGTTTAGGCCTGAATAACAGCGTGAAGCTTGGCATTGATCATTATTTGACCGATAAAACAACGATCGGCGTGTCTGGAGACTTGAGCATTCGGACCAATGAACGTTCTGAAGATATTTTTTATTCCTATTTAGATCACCCGAGTTTAGTCGGTTCTAGTGATCGTATGTCGAATCAAAATGAAGACGATCTGGGTTTTGATGTGAATTTGGATTTTAAACACGAGTTCGCCCCTCAGCATGAATTGGTCGCCAATTTCCGTTACGGAGCGGATAATGAGGAAGGCACCAATACCTTTTCTCAAGATTTTCTTCAATCCTCGATGGACAATGAATATCGAATCAACAACGGAACAGAGTACGGTAGAAATTATAATATTCAAGTAGATTATTTTAAACCTTTTGGTGAGCATACCATGTTGGAGGTCGGTTACCGGACCCGCATACGAATGTCGGATGACCATCAGTTCTCACGTGTGAGTTTTAATGACTCGAGCCTTGTACCCGATTATGGCGTGAGCAACGATTTCGAGATGAAGAATGAGGTGCACGCGATTTATGCTAATTACCAACGAAAAATCACGGAGAACTTGGGCTTACAGTTTGGTCTTCGTGCAGAGCAGGCATATTTAAACACCGCTTTCGGAAGTTTGGATCCCGAAGTGCCCGCAGAAGATCGGGAAGTGGACGGAAGTTTGGATTATTTCAGAGTGTATCCGAGTATATTTTTGACCCAGGAATTTGGCGAAGGGAATCAGCTTCAGGGTTCCTATACGCGCAGGGTAAGTCGGCCAAGAGGTTGGCAGGTGAATCCCTTTGTGGACATGTCCGATCCTTTGAATATTCGACAAGGTAACCCGGACTTGATGCCGGAGGATATCCACTCTTTCGAGGTTAGTTATGCGAAGCAGTTTAGGGGATTGACCCTGACCTCCTCGGTCTATCATCGAAGAATGAACGATGTGGTGCAATCCATTATTTCGGTAGTAGATGAGAGCAGTGGTGCGACTTTTTCTCAGTTTCAGAACATTAGTCGCAATGAGACCAGCGGATTTGAGTTTATCTCCCGCTTTGATGTCACCAATTTCTTGGACCTTATGGCGAATGTCAATGCATTTTACACCAGTTATCAGGGAAGTGAAGAATTTGGGATTGCGTCCACCGATGGTTTCAGCTGGAACGCTAATGCGACAGTAAATTTTCAAATTCTACCGAATCTGTCGGGACAAACACGTTTTGATTATCGGGCTCCACGGATCATGGCACAGGGAAGGAGTGTCGAAAATTTTGTGGTCGATGCAGGCTTGAGACTGGATGTATTGGAACGCCGTGCGAGCATCATGTTCAATGTTCGGGACCTGTTTAATCAACGCCGTTGGGGCGGTTATACCCAGACACAGAATGTCTATCGGGAATATGAAAGCCGTTGGATGCGCCGCATGTTTACCATCTCTCTGTCCTACCGTTTCGGTATGCAGGATAATCAACGCCGCGATGAAAATCGTAGGGACGATATGGATGATTTCGGCGGCGGAGAGCCTCAATTCTAAACGACGCTTCTAAAGGAGCTTGGTGAGTTCATTCAAACCGGTGATGCTGCGTTTAATGTCTTCGGGCAATGCTTGGTTGTGCGGATTGAAAAACACGGCATCCATGCCTACGCCTTGAGCTCCACGAATATCCGCCTCGATACTGTCGCCAATCATGACGCTTTCTGGAATATGCGTTTGGGCGTTGGCGACTGCATGATGGAAAATCTCGGGATGGGGTTTGTGAACACCCACTAATTCTGAAATCACGACCGTCTGAAAATAGTTAGCTAAGCCGCTATTGGCAATTTTGATCCGAGAAGCCTCTTTGAATCCATTGGAAATCAAATGCAGGGAATATTTGCCTTGAAGATATTCCAACACCTCATGAGTATGCGGGAACAAATTCGTTTTCCGAGGACAAATATGGAGGTAATCCACTTCGAATTGTAGGGGAAAAAGCGCGGGATCCACGCCCAGTTCTGTAAAAGTATCTGCGAAACGGGCTTTGCGCAATTCGGCTTTATCGATTTCTCCTATATGGTATTTGGCCCAGAGTCGGTGATTGTTCCGCGTATAGGTTTCAATAAAAACATCAGCTGAATGCATTCCCAATCGGTCAAAACGATAGGTGACGAATAATTCGGCCAAGGTCTCTTCCGCATTCTTGTCAAAATCCCACAAGGTATGATCCAAATCAAAGAAAATACTTTTTTTATCTAAAATTTGCATGCCCAAAGTTACGTAATCTTCTTAATAGTGTCATAATGTGCTGCTGGAGTGGAATAAATGGGCTGAAAACGCTATTTTTGTCTTTGATGGATAGGAAACTTTTGCGCAGATCGTTATTGATCTTTTATTTTTTGTTCTTCTATGCCGCTGCACAGCTGATCTGGTGGGGAATCCTGCTGGTGCGTGCGGTGCCGAACAGTAGGGAAATGATCATTGGCGAAGGGATTTTCTTTTTGATCATCTTTGTTTTTCTATCTTTTCGACTGAAGAGCGCCCTCACGAGAGAGTTCAGGATGCAAGTTCAGCAGCGTAATTTTCTGCTGGCGGTCACTCATGAGTTGAAATCTCCCCTGGCCTCCATTAAATTGTATTTGCAGACGGTGCAGAAGCGGGACCTGAGCAAGGAGCAGCAGCAGCAGTTTATGGCCAATTCTCTGAAAGATATTGAGCGATTGGATTATTTGGTGGAAAATGTGTTGCTCGCGACCAAACTTGAAGGTGTAAGGCCTCATTTTCCAAAGGAGGTGTTGAATTTTTCCGAATTGATCGAAGGGGTGGCCAATTCATTACAAGTAAACGCCTGTACGAGTCAGGTGATCGAATTGGATGTGGATCCAGGTCTCCAGATTTATGCAGATCGTTTTGCCATCACCAATGTGGTGACGAATTTGATTGAAAATGCGGTGAAATATTCGCCCTCTGGGAAAAAGATCTTCGTGAGTTTGAAGTACACTCCTCCAGGGAACGACTTGCTTTTTTCAGTAGCGGATGAAGGCGTGGGCATTGCCAATGCGGAAAAAAGACGTATTTTCGATAAATTTTATCGAGTGGGCGATGAAGGCACGCGTAAAACCAAGGGAACGGGACTGGGCTTATATATCGTGAAAACCGTATTAGAAAAGCATGAAGCGCAGATCACTGTTCGAGACAATCATCCCACCGGGACAATTTTTGAAGTAACCATGAAGAAATATGCAGCAAGCTAAGCAAAGAATATTATTGGTCGAGGACGAGGAACACTTACTGGAAGCCATTAAATTAAATTTGGAGCTGGAGGGTTATCGGGTCACTACGGCGACCGATGGCAAGAAAGCGCTGAAAATTTTTAAGGAAGAACGCTTTAATTTGGTGATTCTGGATGTGATGATTCCCGAAATTGATGGGTTTCAGGTAGCAGAGACCATTCGTTTGCACAATACGGAAGTGCCGATCATGTTTTTAACGGCCAAAAACAGCAGTGAAGACCGAATTACCGGTTTGAAGAAAGGTGCAGATGATTATTTGGTGAAGCCCTTTAATCTGGAAGAGCTGATTTTGCGTGTAGGTATTTTGATCCGAAGAGGCATGAAAGGGGGCGATTTGAAAGAATTGAACACTTATCAGATCGGCGATAAGGTCATCCACTTTAATTCCTATGAATTACACCACGCTGACGGCACGGTTACCTCATTGACCAAAAAAGAGACTATGCTCCTGAAACTCTTAATTGAACGAAGAAACGAGGCAGTTTCCCGTGAGCAGATTTTGGAAACAGTCTGGAATTACGATGTATATCCTTCGACGCGGACCATCGATAATTTTATTTTGACTTTCCGTAAGTATTTTGAGCCGGATCAAAAACACCCGATCTATTTTCATTCGATTCGGGGTGTGGGTTATAAGTTCACGGATACTAACTAAGCAGAACGGTTTATGATGACATCGAGAATGCGGTGGATCGTGGTGGCTTTTGCTTTGGCATTGTCCCTGATCGCCGTCTATCAAAAACAGTATGAAGCAGC
>DASRQK010000139.1:0-4375 GCA_035645875.1 Sphingobacteriaceae bacterium
AAATGTCTTCAGCCTCATGCTTACCGATCTTTTATGGGCTTCTAACCCTTCTAATTGCGCCAAACTTTCGACGGTAGATCCAATATTCGAAAGTCCCTCTTTCGATAGATGCTGAAAAGTAATTTTTTTCATAAAACTGTCTGCGGAGACCCCAGAGTATGCACGCGCGTATCCGCTGGTCGGTAACGTATGGTTCGTCCCTGAGGCGTAATCACCGACACTTTCCGGGCTCCAAGGCCCTAAAAACACGGAACCAGCATTGATAATTTTAGGAATCAACGGCTTATACTCTTCCATGGCCAAAATAAGATGTTCGGGTGCATAGGCATTTGAAAATTCCATGGCCTGATTAAAATCATCACATAGGATCGCATAAGATTGGGCCAAAGCGGCCCGAGCAATGTCGCGACGGGGCAAAGTTTCCAATTGTTCCTGCAGTTCGGCTTCTACCTCTGTGATCAATTTTCCGGATGTACTCAATAAGACGACCTGACTGTCTGCCCCATGCTCTGCCTGTGCCAGTAAATCCGAAGCAATATAGGAAGGATTACAAGTTTCGTCGCCTAGGATGAGGACTTCCGAAGGGCCAGCGGGCATATCGATCGCCACTTGGCTATCTGCCTGCACCAGCGATTTCGCCCGAGTGACATACTGGTTTCCAGGACCAAAAATTTTATCCACCCGAGGAACACTTTCCGTGCCGTAAGCCATAGCAGCGATGGCCTGTGCCCCGCCCACCAAATAAATTCGTTCGATTTTTAATAAATATAAGCAGTAGGCGATCGCGGGAGCAATCTTTCCATCAGCAGACGGCGGAGTACAGACAATGATTTCCTTGCAACCCGCTATACGAGCTGGCACACCCAGCATCAGCAAGGTGCTGGGCAAGACAGCACTTCCACCCGGCACATATAAACCGACTTTCTCTATCGGGCGGTTTTCACGCCAACAGCGTATGCCGGGCATTGTTTCCACTGTGCGCTCGCGTTTGGTTTGAATGCTGTGGAAACGATGGATATTGGAGAACGCGATTTCCAGTGAACGTTGCTCCATTCGACCGATGCGCATAGCCGCTTCCTCAATTGCCAACTTCTCCAACAGGATATGGTCTAATTCTACACCCTCGAAACGTTCCGTATACCGTTTCAATGCAGCGTCTCCGTCCAAGCGCACGGTTTGGAGGATCTCGCTCACGGCCCCGGTTATTTCTTGAGCAGGGTCTAAATTGCGCTGGATCAGTAAATTTTTCTGATCCTGATCCAGCGCGGCTAATTCATATGTATTTCCAAAAGCCATAGTCAATAGATGTTCTACTATTTCCAAAAAAAGGATTATACAATTATTTTCTCTACCGGCATCACAATGATCCCCTGGGCGCCAGCAGCCTTTAACTTATTGATTTTGTCCCAAAAATCCTGCTCGGAAATGGCAGTATGTACAGCCACCCAACCTTCCTCTGCCAACGGCATAATGGTGGGACTTTTCACGCCAGGCAGTAATTTGATGATTTGGTCCAAATTACTCCGCTCTACATTTAAAACCACATATTTGGCTTCGCGTGCTCTCAGTACGGATTGGACCCGCAATAATAATTCTTCTACAATAGGATTCTCCCGAAGGCCTTCTTTAGCGATTAAGATCGCTTCAGAATCCATAATATCCAAGAAAGGCTTCAAACCATTGCTTCGCAAGGTGCCTCCCGTAGAGACAATATCGCAAATGGCATCGCTTAGGCCTAAATTCGGCGAAATTTCCACAGATCCTGAAATGGTGCGAATTTCTGCATCTACCTGATTTTCTTTCAAGTAGTCTGCTAAAATATTCGGGTATGAAGTCGCGATGGATTTACCCGATAAATCGGAAACTACCTGCATCGTACTGTCATTGGGCACAGCCACTTTTAAACTACATTTTCCAAATCCCAATCGCTGCAGGTAATCCACTTGGACACGCTTTTCGCGAATAACATTCTCACCCGCTATGCCCAAATCCGCAATGCCGTCTTGCACATATTTTGGAATGTCATCATCACGTAGAAACAAAATTTCTATGGGGAAATTAAATGCGGAGGTCATCAAAGAACTCTTGTAATTCTCGAAATTCAAGCCACAATTGTGAAGAAGTTGAATGGATTTTTCGTTTAGCCTACCTGATTTTTGGATAGCAATTTTTAGTTTTTTCACTGATTAAAGTATTAAAAGAAAGTATAAAAGATACCTGTTTCATTCCGAACCAATGCATTGGTCAAGAAAAGAAAAAAAAATATTAATAAAACGCCTGGAGGGTATGTCTCGCGTAGAGACAAAATTATGATACATCGCCGCATAGGCGATGATGGAAAAAATGGATAATATGTGTCCGAACGAACTTCATGAATCGCTCCAAAGATAAGTATATTTTTGTAAAGGCTAAGCGATTTTATAAATTTTTCCAGGTAGTGCGGTAATCATTTCTTTCATTTCCATTTGTAAAAGAATAAGGGATAGGGATGAAAGATTAATTCCGGTACCTTCAGCCAATCTATCCATATTGGCCGGGCCGTTATGATGTAAAAATTCATTGATTACACTTTCCTGTGGATTGGCCTCATGTATTCTCTTTTTGCTTTTGATTGTTCCAGAAAATTCTTCGATCTGTTCCCATTCCAGGGCTTCAGCAATGTCTTCACCACTGCGTATGATGGCAGCATGGTTCGTCCGGATCAATCGATTACAACCCGCCGAAAATTCATCAAAAATTCCTCCTGGCACCGCACCGACATCCCGGTCATAACTTTCGGCTATGTTCGCCGTGATTAAAGCACCCCCTTTATCTCCGGCCTCTGCAAGAATGGTGATATGCGCGAGGCCGGCAATAATCCGATTTCTCATAGGAAAATTAAATCGATCCGGCACGGTTCCTGAGACAAATTCCGACACCAAACCTCCGGAATCCAGCATTTTTTGTGCTAATTTTGTGTGTGCAGCAGGATAAATTCTGTCCAAACTGTGCCCCAATACACCCACAGTAGGTAGATTATTATCCAAAGCTGCTTGATGTGCATAACAATCAATGCCATAGGCCAATCCACTTAAAATTACTGGCTGATAAGGCACTAATTGTGAGACCAATTCCTGACAAACACGGCGTCCGTAGCTTGAAGCGTTTCTCGTTCCGACGATACTGACGATCCGCTCATGCTGCAAGACATACTCTCCCTTATAGAAGAACAAAAAAGGTGCATCACTCAGGCCATTTAATTGCGGAGGGTAATCCTTTTCACCCAGGGATACCATACGGATACCGTTCCTGCTGATGTAATCCAACTCCAATTCAGCCCGATCAAAATGATTTCTATTGATGATTTCAGTAATGGATTTTTCTGGTATATTCACATGCTCCAGTTCGGCTACACTCGCCTCATAAACCTCGGCTGCACTTTTGAATCGTTCGAATAGTTCCAGGCACTTTTTTACACCTAGTCCTTCCACCAAGGTTAACGCAATTCGATAAATACGCTCTTGATCATCAATGACCCCCGTCAAATCTTTCATCTTCTTCATCTTTTTTATTTCTTTGAAGGAACAAATATAGTCATTATTTTCTTAAAACGAAATATATAAAACAATATAAAGCAAGTTTTATTGCAAGGACCAATAAAACTGTATATTTGAGCATGGAGGCAAAGAAAAATAGACTAAGAATAAAATGGAAATGAAAGAACCTTTTGATATAGAACTTTTCGGAATAACCTATTCCATATTTCCTGAAGAAAAAGACACGTATACCATCTTTAAAGAAGGCATAGAATACATTCAAATCCAGAAAGATTCAGAGCGGCTTTGGCTCAAACTCGATCCCCAAACCGGAATACCCTTATTCGGACTTGATGAAGAAGTCAATAATATAGGAAGAGCCATCAGTAACGCGCTCGGGGAATAAAATATTTGTACAAGATGATAGGAATGCCTACATTTGCATTCCTTTAACGGAGAGGTGTCTGAGTGGTTGAAAGAGCAGACCTGGAAAGTCTGTATACGGGATGACCGTATCGTGGGTTCGAATCCCACTCTCTCCGCCAAAGCAAATGATAAACCCGACGACAGTCGGGTTTTTTGTTTCCCAGGACTTGAGCCAAGCTCGCTTGAGCGAAAAGGACCGGGAAACAAAAAATACAGGAGCTTCGCTCCTGTTTATCATTTGCTTTGAAGCCTCCCCCACCAGGGATGGCTGCGGCCCGAGTGCGGGGAAAGCGCGACGCAGCCAATCCCACCAAGGGGGGAGGCGAAGTGGATCCCACCAGGGATGGCTGCGGCCTGAACAGCCATGAAGCAACTATAGTATAGGTCATACGGCATATTCCCTATTGCACAAATGTCCGGACATTTGTGCAATA
>DASRQK010000140.1:0-10204 GCA_035645875.1 Sphingobacteriaceae bacterium
TTGCCATACACCGAAATGATCCTGATTTCGTACAAATCGTACATATTCGAATACCTGCTGACGGGGTTGGTCGATCTGTATACTGCGCTCACTTTTAAACGATTTGGGCACTAAAAAAGCAATGATAAAGGGAATGACTACGATGATCCCCACTACGATAATAATTTTTTTGACCGTTTTCATGGTGCAATATCGAGAAATATTCTAAAAGGCGCCTATTCATTTTATTTATTTTTCAGTAGTTTTACCTGATGCACTACTTAGACCCTAATTTTTCAGGAGAAATCGGGATTAATATCAGTTTTGGTCTGATCAGATGAAAATATTAAAAAAAATCATGCAGTTTTTTCTCGTTATTATTGTCCTTTTGATTTTGGGTTCGATTCTTTACCTATTCCATCCGCGATTTGGTGGCCGTATGGAGGGTGAGCGTTTGGCCCGAATGCAATCCAAACCAAATTTTTCGGAAGGCAAATTTGATAATTTAGAGTCCACGCCGGCTTTAAAAGAGGGTAGTAGCACAGCGGATATCTGGAAAAACTTTTTCTTCACGCATGTACCGCGTAAGAAACCTGAACAGCCATTACCCGTCGATCGGATCAATCTACATCAGCTACCCCGGAGTCAAGACGCCTTTGTATGGTTCGGTCATTCTTCCTATTACCTGCAATTGGATGGAAAGCGAATTTTAGTCGACCCTGTCTTTAGTAAGTATGCCACACCAGTGCGCGTCAGCATTCGAGCCTTCAAAATGGAATACGAATATCAGGTTAGTGACTTGCCGGATATCGACATCATGGTCATTACACACGATCATTGGGATCACTTGGATTACAATACATTTATGAAGATTAAAGATCGGGTGCGTCATATCGTAACCGGGCTGGGTGTGGGGGCGCATTTGGAAAAATGGGGCTTCCCCGCAGCGCAAATTTCTGAACTTTATTGGGGAGAATCAGCAGAAGTCGAAGGATTACGTTTTCACTCCCTGACAGCACGACATTTCTCAGGAAGAACCTTTAAAAGGAATGTCACGCTTTGGTCCTCCTATGTTTTAGAAGGTAGTAAAAAAATTTACATAGGCGAGGACAGTGGCTATGGTAAACATTTTAAGGAGATCGGCGAAAGATTCGGACCGATCGACTTTGCATTTTTGGAAAATGGTCAGTACAACGAATTGTGGAGGTACATTCATATGATGCCCGAAGAAGTTCCACAGGCCGGACGGGATCTCCAAGCGCGCTATATTATTCCGGTGCATTCGGCCAAATTCCCCCTGGCGAATCATGCTTGGGATGAACCGCTCAAACGCGTGTATCGGGCGGCTTTGGAAGCAGATGTTCATTTGTTGACTCCCCGTTTGGGTCAATGTATGGATCTGGACGACTTGAAGCCCACAGTTCCATGGTGGGAAGGTTTGGAATAAATGGTGCAGCTTCGGAATACGTGGTTTATTCCTCCAGCCAGGTTAAGAATTCTGAAAGCTTTTCTTTGCTCACGGTAATACTCGTGGGGAGAGGAACCTGTAATTTGACCGTGAATTTTCGGGACAGGTGATGGGAGGCTTCTCGGACGGCCTGACGATTAATGAGGTGTTGTCGATTGGCCCTGAAAAACTCCGGTCCACATTTCTTTTCCAATTGATCTAAACTGGTATTTAAGTAATAGGTCTTCTCGTCAAAGGTGATCAAGTGGGTTAGCTGGTTTTCTATATAAAAAACCGCGATATCAGAGATTTTTATGGGAATGATTTTTTCACGATGATAAACCAAAATGGAGGAAGTCGCTGGCTTGTTTTGTTCCAATAGCTTTCTTAATTCCTGTAATTGGTCCGTCGGTCTGGAGAATAAATCACTGAATCGCTCGTACTTATCCAATGCTGCCCGAATCGCCTCTGCAGAAAAGGGTTTCAATACATAGTCAATGCCGTTTTGTTGGAAAGCTTGAAGGGCGTACTCGTCGTATGCTGTGCAAAAAATTATCGGCGATTTGACAGGAGTTTCCTCGAAGATTTCAAAGCTTAAACCATCTCCCAGCTGAATATCACTGAATATCAGATCCGGTTCAGCTTGGTTCTGAAAGTACTGTTTGCCCTGCTTTACCGAAGATAATATGCTGATAATTTCGATGGCGGGGTTGACCTCTGATAGCACCAATTCTAAGTCTTGAGCGGTCAGCTTCTCATCTTCAATGATGACGATTTTCATGGCTTATGGTTTTAAATCTCACAGTGAAGTAGTCTTCGCTTTCCTCTATTTGCAAATGTTCTCCGGTTAAAAGCTGGTAGCGTTCTGACAAATTATAAAGTCCATTTCCAGTCGAGCTGTCTACTGCTGCTTTCCGTTGGAGATTATTTCTCACGGTGACGCTGCCTTTTTGAACCTGAATTTCTATATGAAGGGGTTGATCCGCAGTTAATTGATTGTGTTTGATGGCGTTTTCGGCCAAAGTTTGTAGGGAGAAGAACGGCAATTGACAATTATCGTAGCTGTCAGGCAGATCAAAATGGTAGACCAAGGCCTTTCCAAATCTGATTTTCTGCATTTCCAAATAATCCCTGCAGAGTTTGATTTCTTCTTTTAGGGTGGCTGTCCCCTTTTTGTTCTGTGTGAAGGAGGTGCGTAGAAAGTCGGATAGGGTGACCAAATACCTTTCGGCGGCATTGGCGTCTTGACGGATCAAGGATTTTAAGACGGTTAAGGCATTGAACAAAAAATGGGGTTGAACCTGTTGTCGTAGTAACTGGTTGGTGGATTCGGCATTGGCCATGCGTAATTGGGATACTTCTCGGTCAGTCTCGGTTTTTAAGTGATTAATCAAAATGAAGTTATGTAATAGGTAAACCAAAGAATAGACCATGGTGGATGAGACGGTGATGAGTAGGTAGATTTGCCATTCACCGAAATAGAGCATGTCATTGGTGTCGTAGAGGGTCAATGATCCGCCACTCCATGCGCGAACGTAATCCCTCAAGTAATGTGCTGCAAACATCAGGAGGGTGGTGATTAACATGCCGAGGAAAAATCTCAATTTCATGTGGTCGATGGTGCCTTTTCCGTATTTGTCCTCCCAGAAGACTATGAGCAATATACTGACGCCCGAAAATAGCAAAAAGATCAGCCCACCGATCACAGCCCGGTACATGGCTGCGAAATGTTCTAAATCCTGCATGTAGGTGATGATAAAAAAGAAAACCGTAATGGCCGCAGACAGCACGAGGCTGTAGCGGATCAACATACTTATGGGTAATCTAATCTTCATGGAACAAATATGCAGATATATTCTGATTCAGCGAGGTGAAATATAGAATCCGCCCCAGATCATTGCTGATTTGGGACGGATCCAGAAAAGTACGAAATTATAATAATTTTAAATTCTTCTTAGAAGTAGAAGTTTACGCCGATGGAAGGTGCCCATGAGTTAGCGTTCAAGCCGAAGCTGTTCGTCGCCACGTCACCACCATTTGTAGCGCCAACGCTTGAATACTCATAGTACAGTCCTTTGACTGACATTTCGATTCCAATTTTGCTGCTTGGGAAATAAGCTACGCCTGGTGAGATCGCGACTCCGTAACGCTCTGAAGTTCCGACTTCAGTTCCGTCTACTTTCGCATTGCCCCAGCCCATAGGTACAGAAACCTGTCCGAAAAACTTAAGGGGTCCATGACCGGCGTATTGACGTAAAAACGGAGCGACAGTGAACTCGCCGATTGTGGACTTGATGTCTTGTTGGTCGACTTCTGTTCCTCCCAAATAACCGATGCCCAAGCCTAAAGCCAAATTGTCTTTAACAAAATAGCCGATTTGAGGAATGATGGAATAGGTTTGTGTGTTTCCATCCACATCCACTACATTGAAATACTCGTAGGATACATTCCCACCCAACATCACGGCACCTTTATCGGTGCTTTGCGCGTTTACCACCATTCCGAATCCTAGTCCGGCAATCAGGGTTAATAATACTTTTTTCATGTCTTTTTGATTTTTTGTTTGATGCAAACCTATTGGATTTTCGACCCCCAAAGCAGTTAAAAGTCGGTGAAACGGACAAAACAGCGGTTGAAGGCGACGTGTTGTGCGCTGAATCGAATATTTGTTATCTTTGGCTTTTAACAAAATTTATCTTCAGACTGCCCAAATGACAAAAACGGATAGGTTATGGAATAAAAACTTTATCATTGCATGTATCGCTAATTTTCTTTCAGCTTGTGCATTTAACCTATTGATGCCGACCATTCCGCTTTATCTATCAAACGAATTAGGAATAGCGCATTCGGACATTGGGATCATTCTGGCTTCTTATGCGCTGGCATTGCTTTTGGTTCGTCCATTTTCGGGTTATGTGGTGGATAATTATCCCCGCAAACTGGTTTATCTGATCAGTATTACCATTTTTATCTCGATTTTCGTGGGCTATTATTTCGCCCTCACCGTAACATTTTTTATTCTATTGCGCTTCGTGCACGGACTATTTTGGGGTTTAGCTTCCGTTTCAGCCAATACCATCGCCATTGATATTATTCCCTCTTCCCGCCGAGCAGAGGGAATAGGCTTTTTTGGGGTCAATATGAATATCGCCATGGCGACTGCACCTTTTGTAGCGATGTACATCTACGAGAACTTTGGGTTTTCTCAGCTGATCACCACAGCATTGGGCATGGGGGTATTGGCGATTATCGCAGTCTTTTTCATTGATGCGCCTGTTAAAAAAAGGGAAATGGCCATTCATAAAGCCGCTGAAGCGGCGGAGGAAATGGATCGTAGCATTCCGTCCACACCCGTGAAAACTCCTGTTTCTCTGGACCGTTTCATATTGGTCAAAGCCCTGCCTATCTTGTTTAATCAATTATTCATTACCTATGGATGGGGTGTTTTAGCGGCATATGCGGTAATTTACGGGCAGGAAATTGGCATTCATAACCCGGCGTATTTCTTTTTATTTTTGGCTACGGGGATTATGCTATCCCGTGTGGTTTCTGGAAAACTGGTAGATCGTGGCTACATTCATCAGGTTATTATTTTTGCGATTGCGGTCATTAGTATCTCCTTTTTCGCTTTCTCCTACTTTCATTTTGCCTTAGCTTATTATATCGCTGCTTTCTTTATTGGCATCGGGTACGGCACTTTGTTGCCGGCATTACAGACAATTTACATCAATATGGCTCCCGCCTCAAAACGTGGAACCGCGAATTCTACATATTTGACCGGTTTTGATATCGGGGTAGGGCTGGGTATGCTCACCGGCGCTGGTTTAGCTGAATTATACGATTTTGAGTTTGCTTACCGCTTTACCGCCATATTATGTGCGGTTGGTCTTGTTTTATATGTACTGATGTCACGACGCATCTTTGATCGTAATCGATTGCGTTAGGTTTAAAGTAATGTTAAGCTTGTGTGAGTTAAGAATACTATTGTTAACATAAATTTAATATTAAACATGCGCTTAGTTAACGAATTAATTACACCTTTGCAGGATAAAATAATTTAAACTCGTACTGTGGATTGGTATTTGTTTCTCGTCATCGTACTGCTGGTATTGGCATTAGGTGACCTCATCGTGGGCGTCAGTAACGATGCCGTAAATTTCCTCAACTCGGCGATCGGCAGTAAGGTCGCGCCTTTCAGAACCATTATTATCATTGCCGCACTGGGTATTCTGGTGGGGTCACTTTTTTCCAGTGGCATGATGGAAATTGTTCGAAAGGGGATTTTCCATCCGGAATATTTCACCTTTGATAAGGTACTGATGATTTTCTTGGTGGTCATGTTGACGGATATTGTGCTATTAGATTTGTTTAACAGTTTAGGACTCCCCACCTCTACCACGGTATCCATCGTATTTGAATTACTCGGAGCGGCCATGATAGTGGGATTGCTGTTTTCTATAGACAAAAATGAATCCTTTTCAGAGGCGCTTAGGTACATCAATTTTAAGAGTACTGTTTCTATTGTCTCTGGGATTTTTCTGTCAATTTTTATCGCCTTTACGGCTGGGGTATTGGTCCAATATTTCTGTAGATTACTTTTTACATTTCAATACGAGAAAAGGTTAAACCGTTTAGGGGCTATCTTTTCTGCGGCTGGGATCACCGCCATTGTTCACTTTTTGCTGATCAAAGGTTTGCAAGGAACTACCCTGCTGAACGCTACACAGATGCAATGGGTCAAGGATAATACCCTCATGCTTCTGGTCATCGTGTACGTCATCGCGCTGGTGATCTGTCTGATTGTTCAATTCATCTTTAAAATTAATCCACTGAAAATCGTGGTATTAGCCGGAACGTTTTCCCTAGCGATGGCCTTTGCGGGTAACGATATGGTTAACTTTATCGGGGTGCCGATCTCGGGCCTAATGGCTTTTCAAAACTATTTGGCCAGTGGGTTGCCTGCGGATCAATTGTACCAAACGTTCCTATCGAGTAGTGATATTATCGTTCCGAACTACATGTTGGCCATTGCGGGTGCGACCATGGCGTTAACGATTTGGTTGAGTTCCAAGGCACGTAAGGTGACTGAAACTGAAGTAAGCTTAGGGAATCAAAATGAATTGGAAGACGATAAATATAGACCGAATGCGATTTCTCGTAGTATAGTAAAGTCTTCGCTATTGCTCAATAATCTTTTTTCCGTCTTTGTGCCTAAATCACTAAGCCGACGGTATAACATCAGTTTTGAAAAAGAAAAACTGCGGCAGGCTGCTGCGGTGGGTGCAGATGCACCGGCATTCGATTTGGTTCGTGCATCGGTGAATATGGTTATTGCCAGTTTATTGATTGCATGGGCGACTTCGAATAAGATGCCGCTTTCTACTACGTATGTGACCTTTATGGTCGCCATGGGTACCTCCTTAGCCGATAAGGCCTGGGGTAGAGATTCAGCCGTTTATCGGGTGACAGGAGTGATCAGTGTCATTGGAGGTTGGTTTGTAACGGCCTTTATTGCCTTTACGGTTTCGGCCATTTTTGCATTGATTGTTTATAAAGGTGGACAGGTTGGGACAATTCTTTTGATCGCAGCAGTCGTGATTTATGTGGTCGTATCCCAGCTGACCTTTGCTAAAAAGGAGAAAAAGTCAAGTACTGAAAAAAGTCGCCTCAGTATGATGGATAGTTCGGATTTGGACGTCTATGTGCGAAGTAAAAATATGGTGATTTCCATTTTGATGGACGTGTCCCAACAGTATAACGATATCATGAATGGTATCAGCGATAATAAAATTGGAAAGTTAAAACGCGCCAATAAGGAATTGAGCGAGTTGACCAATTATACCAATAAACTCAAGCGAAAAAGTCTGCGTGCGATCCGGGAACTAAAGGACACGGATCTGAAATCTGCTGAGGTCGTGGTGCATGGAACGGATCTATTGCAGGACATCATCCAATCGGCCAATTTCCTGAGTGTGGAAAGCCTTCAGTATTTTGAGAATTTGCACGAGCCCTTACATCCGAAATTTACGTCGATCGTCGATACGTTGAATGTCATGATGGGTAAGTTTTTCCTGCGTGTAGTCGAGGAGTTAAAGAGCGATAAAGGTCCGGATATCGATGCCTTACGTATTGAACGAAATAAGATCCGGGAATACATCAATACCAACTTCGAGAACCAGCTTAATGTCATTAAACGAGACAATACGGGGAGTAAACAAGCTTTGCTGCAAACCGGAATGTTCCTGCAAAGCCGGGATATTCAAGCTGTTTTGTTCCGAATCAGTAAACTATACGGTCGATTTGAGAAATAAAGTGGAATGGAGATAGGGGAGACCTCCTCCATTCCTTGGATAAAATCAACTTTATTTCTTCCAGCGCAGTCGTAAGCTATTCGTCACCACGCTCACACTACTGAGTGCCATGGCGGCGCCTGCGATCATCGGATTCAGTAAGAAACCGTTGATGGGGTAGAGCACGCCTGCGGCGATGGGTATCCCGATCACATTATAGATAAAGGCCCAGAAGAGGTTTTGCCGGATGGTAGCCACCGTCTGACGGGAAAGGCGGATCGCGGCTGGGATCTTTTGCAAATCGGAAGAGATGATGGTCATCTTCGCGACGTCCATGGCGATATCGCTGCCTTGTCCCATGGCGATACTAACATCTGCCGTGGCCAAAGCCGTACTGTCATTGATCCCATCCCCAACCATGGCCGCTACTTTTCCTTTAGCTTGGAGGTCCTTTACGAAGTCGGCCTTGTCTTGGGGGAGCATCTCTGCTCGATAGTGTGGGATACCACTTTGTTCCGCTACCGCTCGTGCCGTAGCCGCATTGTCACCGGTGAGCATGTAGAGAGCGATGCCCATACTTTTCAATTCTCGGATCGCGGCCGCAGAGGTCGTTTTGATTTCGTCCGCGATCGCCAATACCGCCAGCGCTTGCCGGCTGTTCGAGAACCAGATGACCGTTTTGGATTCTTGACCCCATTGTTCCGCCTGCGCATGCAGTTCATCAGCGATATCGATCTGCTGCTCGTTCATCAGTTTGAGATTCCCGACATAGTACATTTCGCCTTTGAATGCTGCTTGGGCACCTTTTCCGGTAATGCTTTCAAATTCTGTGAGCGCAGTCTGTGGGGTTTCACCGAGCGAATCCATATAGTTCACCACAGCGTCCGCCAGGGGATGCTCCGATTGTTTTTCGATGTGATATAGTACTCCGCTGGCAGGGTGGTCGTCCCCATTCAGCCATTTCGCTCCCGTTACTCGAGGCCTGCCTTCGGTAATGGTGCCGGTTTTGTCTAAGATGAGGGCATTCACATTTTTGGCTAATTCCAGACTTTCAGCGTCTTTGATCAATATGCCATTTTCCGCTCCCTTTCCTACCCCGACCATGATCGCTGTAGGTGTGGCTAATCCCAAAGCACAGGGACAGGCGATCACCAAGACCGTCACTGCAGCCATCAGACCATGGACCACACCGTGATCACCTCCCAATATCACCCAAAGGATAAAGGTCAATACCGCTATTCCGATCACAATCGGAACGAAAATACCTGCGATTATATCCACCAGTTTCTGCACGGGAGCCTTGCTGCCCTGCGCATCCTGAACCATGCGGATGATGTGTGCGAGCATGGTTTCTTTACCCACTTTAGTGGCGCGGAATTGAAAGCCACCTTTTTGGTTAATGGTTCCGGAGTAGACCGTTTCTCCAGCTGATTTCTGTACCGGAATGGGTTCTCCGCTCAGCATGCTTTCATCCACATAGGATGTGCCGCTGAGGACTACACCATCCACTGCGATTTGCTCACCCGGCTTCACCACGATGATGTCTCCCCTTTGAACTGCCTCAATAGCGGTTACTTGCGTCGAGCCATTTTCCTGTAGGACCAGTACCTCTTTCGGCTGCAGCCCCATGAGCTTTTTGATGGCAGAGGAAGTGTTCCCCTTGGCCCGCTCTTCCAGCAACCTACCCAACAATATAAACGCAATAATTACCGCCGCGGCTTCGAAATAAACATGCGCTTCCAGACCTCGCGCCTCCCAGAACTGGGGAAAGAACATATTAAATAAGCTGAATACATAGGCAATACCCGTACTCAGGGCTACCAGAGTATCCATATTGGCTTGACGGTGTTTGGCCTGTTTCCAGGCATTGATAAAGAAATCCCGACCCAGCCAAAGCACCACCGGGGTGGAAAATAGCCACATGATCTCATTCGCATAAGGAATGTTCATCATAAACATGCCGATGATGACTACCGGAATGGAAAGGATGATGGCCCAGGTCGTTCGTTGCTTGAGATTTTTGTGTTTTTTAGCTTGAAGCTGCTCTAAGGTTTCTTGCTGCTCATTTTCATCGGCCAAAAGCAAATCATAGCCCACCGATTGGACCGCTTGTTGCAGACGGGTTGGATTCGTCCGTTCGGGTTCATATTCCACGACGAGATTCCCGGTTCCATAATTAACTGAAGCGTAGGTTACCCCCGGCTCATGCTCTAATATGCTTTGAGCACTACTGGCACAGGAAGCACAGTTTAGGCCCAGCACCGGGTAAGTTTCCCGAACGGATGATTTGTTTTTATCTAAAGTTTGACTTGCCATAGCTATATAATTAATCTACCTTACAAAGGTCGGCCATATTTTTTTAGAAATTTTACACCATTCCCGGATAGTTTTATAAGATTTTGGTTATTTGGACCAATGCCTGATAGAAATTCTCCATCCATTGATCCTGGCTATTCAGGAATAAATACGGTTCGATCAGTTCCATTTC
>DASRQK010000141.1:0-4330 GCA_035645875.1 Sphingobacteriaceae bacterium
CCAAAGCCTTTGTGCGTTTCTGATACACCCAAAGGTAGCCCACACTCAGGAAAAGCACATCCAATGCCAGCATCCATACAAACCAAATCAACGGAGCCTGAAGCAGGATCAGCATCAGTTTTATTGCCGCAGACAGGAGATTTCCGCCAATCTGTACATACATAATATACTTTCCCTCCGTGCGTGCCTGAAAGTAATTATCAATGATGTTGACCGATTGAAAAATACAGATCAGGGACACGATTCCAACATAGGAGAGGGGCGCGGCAGGTGACTGTGCCGCGAATTGTTCGATCAGCAGGTAGGTGATGTAAATCAGGGGCAATACGGCGATGCCGGCGATCAGGCGAAGCCCAAAAGCCGTCCCCAAAATGACATGCTGCCGTGTGGGTAGATGCAGTAATTGCCGGGTCACGAAACTATCCATCCCCAAGGCAGAGATGGCGACAAAAAATGTCGTGAGCACCAAGGGGTAGTTTAAAATACCGTTTTGGCCGGCCCCTAAGTAGTTTGGCAGCGCAATGGCGGTGATCAGCATTTTCAGAAAAAGTGATCCGACCCGCGCACTGAGAAGCCAGCCGGTATGATAAAAATACTTTTGGAATGCTGCTGGATCAAAGCCGGGTATAACAGGTATCTTCATCTATACCACTTCCACGGTTTTTTTAAATTCTGCTAAATCTACATGATCCGGATTCAGATCAGTCACTAGGTACGAAATTTCATGCAGGCTGCACACCTTCATTTTTTGCACCGAATTTAGCTTCTCGGCGATGCTCAGGATGCAGGTCGAATGGGCGCTGCGGATCATGGCTTTTTTAATCTGCACCACCTCCCAGTCCGAATCGGTCACGCCATCGGCGATCGAAATACTGTTCGTTCCCAATAGCAGTAAATCTACCCGGATATCTGCCAATTGATTGATCACCTGCGCCCCGATATTAATATTGGTGTTTCGCGAGAGTTTTCCGCCGATCAGAATGACATCAGCATGGGTACGCTCCGATAATTCCAAGGCTACCAAAGGACTAATGGTAAAGAACGTACATTGTAGACTCTCAGGAACCATACGGGCCAATTCCAGCATGGTCGTTCCCCCACCGGCCAAGACGGTCATCCCGTTCTTAATCAATTTTAAGGCTTTTTTTGCGATGAGTTTTTTGGACTCCTTCGCATAAACCTGATTATCCTGAAATGGATATTGAAACGATTTAGACAGCGCGCCACCATAAACCTTGAGCACCTTTCCATTTTCGGCGAGCTCATTCAAATCCCGTCGAATCGTGTCCTCAGAGACGTTTAGTTGTACACTCAGATCCGAAGACAATACCTTATTATGCAGGTTAATCTGATGTATGATGAAGGCTTGACGTTCTTCCTTTAACATATTATAGCGGTTTAAATCAATTGGTTATGCCACTATCGGCCCGTAAATATAGGCTTTTCTACTCATTTTCAGGTAGCAGGCCCGCGATTAATTTCCCGACATCCTCTTCAGTAGCCGTCAATTTGTGTTTACAAATTTCGATCAATGATTTAGCCCGCTTTACTTTTACAGACAATTCATCGATCAAAATATCGCCCCGTTCCATCTCTTTGACGATGCGCTGCAGTTCTTCAAACGCATCGGTGTACGTGTATTTTTCTGAATCGTTCATCTTATTATGTCCTCTGCTTTTATGCCTTCTGGATGTTGTCTACACTACTTTCTATTATCCCGCCTGCCACTTGTGTGCGAATTTTTTGGCCAGTCTTCAGTGTCTCGGGGTCCAATACCGCGCGCCCCAACTCATCCGAGGTAATGCTGAAGCCGCGCTGCAATACGCGTATCGGGTCCAGGAGCTCGATTTGCTTTTCCAATTGCCGCAGCTGATGGTGTTGATTTTGAAGGAGCGCTTGCACGCCGGAACGGAAGCTCCATTCCTGGTGCATTAGGGTCTGTCTATTTGAAGCGAGTGCCTGCGTGACGGACAAAGTGATTTTATCTGCGATTTTTTCAATTTTTTGATGCTCCCATTCTAATATTTGCGGAATTTTCTCGGCTAACAAGCGTTCAGCCTGCTGAACCGGCTCGGCAAAGGCATGAAAATGTTGAATCAGAAAGTCAGCCAGCTCACTGGGTGTGATGGCATTGCGATATGCGACCATTTCGCTGACAGTTTCATTCGTGGAGTGCCCAATTCCCGTCATCACCGGCAGCGGAAAACGTGCGATCGCTGCTGCCAGTTCATAATGATTGTAGCTGGATAAGCCCACATCACCACCCCCGCCTCGCATGATGAGCACCACATCAAAGGCTGTTTTCCGCTGGGCGATTTGTGCTAACTGCTCCCGAATCGAACCGACGGATCGATCTCCCTGGAGCAAGGCCGGAAATAAAGTTTGTTCGAATTTGTATTTCCAGGGATTGCCCTCGATGATTTGAAGAAAATCCGAATACCCCTTGCTTGACTCTACCGAAATAATCGCCAAACGTTTCGGCACCAGTGGAAAGGGCAGGCTTTTATTGGCCCCAAAGATCCCTTCTTTTTTTAATCGGGCGATGCTCTGTTGTTTTTCGATTTCCAATTGGCCCAAGGCGAAGGAAGGGTCGATGTCATGGATTTTTAGGCTCAATCCGTACAGGGGATCGTATTGAATAGACGCCTGAAAGAGGATGGTTATTCCGTCTTTGAGTGGTTCCTTCACGAGATTCAGAAACTGGGCATTGATCCGTTGAAAATCTGAACTCCAAAGTATGGAACGCATTTCTGCGACCACGCGCCCCTCTTTTTTCTCGACCAATTCTGGGAAACAATGTCCCGAATGCGGATAGTGATTGAGCTTATTCATCTCTGCTCGGATCCAATACACACTCCGATAGCGCTCTGCAATCGTTTTTTGAATGCTTCGGGCTACTTCCTGTAGGCTAAAAACCCTGCGATCATCGTGCGTCTCTGACATGTTATGAACAAAGATAATAAACTCAGCATGATTTGTGACAATTCACGGGCAACCTGCGAATAAAGAATTAAAAATTCTATATTTACGCCTTTCAATCTAAGATTATGAGCAAATTAAAGGTCGGTCTTCTGGGTCGTGTAGTGATTGCAATCATTCTGGGAATCGTTTTGGGGCTGGTGTTTCCCGATTGGCTTTCTCGGGTATTCCTTACATTTAATGGGATTTTCGGTAATTTTCTGAATTTTGTGGTGCCATTGATTATTTTGGGCCTGATCGCGCCCGGTATTGGGGATTTAGGGAAAAATGCCGGAAAATTGCTCCTGATTACCTCGCTGTTGGCTTATGGGTTTACCACTTTTACTGGCTTGTTTGCGTATTTTTCCGGTGTGGCATTGCTCCCCACTGTTTTAGGTTCGAATGAAGCCTCCACGGTTGGCGAAGCAGTGAAAGAATTACAGCCGTATTTTACCCTGGAAATGCTGCCCGTCTTTGGCGTGATGACCGCGCTTATTCTCGCCTTCATGTTAGGATTGGGAATTTCTTTTGCAGGAGGCACGGTGTTGAAACGTGGACTCGATGAATTTAAGGGCATCATAATGTTGGTGATCAATCGGGTCATTATTCCACTTTTGCCACTGTACATTTTTGGCATTTTTCTTAGTCTGACCGTGGCCGGACAAGTAGCGAGTGTATTGTCTGTTTTTATTAAGATCGTGGTATTGGTGTTTATCCTCACCGTTATTTTGCTTTTACTTCAATTCATCGTTGCAGGCGCCATCGCAAAGAAAAATCCATTTACTTCGTTGAAGACCATGATGACCGCGTACTTGACCGCACTGGGCACCCAATCTTCGGCGGCCACCATCCCTGTGACACATCAACAAGCCCTCAAGATCGGTATAGATAAGGATATCGCGGGTTTTGTCATTCCACTTGGCGCTACCATTCACTTATCCGGCAGTATGCTGAAAATTACCCTTACCGCTATGGCCGTCATGATGATGAGTGGAACGATGGTCGGTCCGGATGTGTTCATTGGATTTATTTTAGTGTTGGGCATCACCATGGTCGCGGCTCCCGGTGTTCCCGGCGGAGCCATTATGGCTGCCGTAGGCGTATTGACTTCTGTTTTAGGTTTTAACGAAGAAGCCATTGGTTTGATGATCGCCCTCTATATCGGTATGGATAGCTTCGGAACAGCCGCCAATGTTACCGGCGACGGAGCGATCGCCATGATTGTGGATAGAATCTATCAGAAGAAAAGTCAGATAGAAAGCGAATAGCCCGAGCGTTCTGTAGTTCTGATGATCGATTCAGCTTAAAGTCCCAATTCGAGCACGCCCTCGGTGGCTGTTTTCCGGATCACTTTCGTTTGGGAATAGCCGTA